>JAFTSR010000384.1 GCA_017467225.1 Clostridia bacterium
GGGAACGGGAGACCTCGTAGTTAAAGTCCACGTGTCCGGGCGTGTCGATCAGATTGAGGATATAATCCTGGCCGTCGGGCGCTTTGTAATTGAGTCTGACGGCGCGCGCCTTGATGGTAATGCCGCGCTCGCGCTCCAGGTCCATGTTGTCAAGAATTTGGTTTTCCATATCGCGCTTGGCAACGGTCTGGGTCGCCTCCAAAAGGCGATCCGCCAACGTGCTTTTGCCGTGGTCGATGTGGGCGATGATGGAGAAATTGCGGATATGCTGCATCCGCGCGTTTGTCTGAGCCATATATCAAAAGCCTTTCTTGGTAGGTTTTACGGAGATAAGTATATTCCTTTTTATTATAGCAAAAAAATGTGAATTTTACAAGGGGTTTTGGGAATTTTCGCGCAATTTTGTTTGACGGGCTGCGTTGCTTTCAGTCAATTCCTTGTTGCTTTTCAACAAAATTATGAGCATACATTTGTGCACGATCAACAAAATACACCGCTTGGCAAAAAATTCACATTTTATTCATTGACATAGGCTGATAATTTCTGTATACTGAAGGTGGGAAAATGTCAAAACGAGAAAGGAGGAACCCGAAATGAAACAACGTATATCCATCTTCCTGCTTGCCGCCTGCTTGCTCTTATCTACCTTGATGGGCTGCGCACCTGCAACGCCGCCGATGGATGACACGCCGATTGACGGTTCCGTCCCTGAGCAAAACGTTTCCCCAACGCCGCAGGTGCCGGTCGAGACGATCACGCCGGATCAGCCGGATCAGCCGGATCAGCCAAACGAGCCGGATGCTCCCCAGCCTGTGCCGCTGGAGCATTATCAGTTGCCATATGCGACCGAGGGGGCGTGGTTTGACTTCCTTTCCTTTGAGCATATGCTTTCGTTTATGGAAGCCATACCCTATCTGGCAGAGGATAGCGCCGCATATCAGACCCTGCAGGCCATGGACTTTCCCAGGCGCATGACCTATTACCTGCCGAACCCGGACACGATTCCCGAAGGGTATGAATTTGTCTACGGCTACATCTCCGACATCGACATCGTCCTGAAATATTCCAGCACTCCTGAGCTGTATCTGGATAACTACAAGCACCCGGACGGTTCCGCTTGGAAATGGCCGGAGGAAACAACGCTTACCTATACAATATATGACTCCCAGCTTGAAACGCTCGGAAAGATCCGTATCAACAACAATATCGTTGATGCTGCGCCGTATATCACGCCTTACCTTGTCGGCACCAATCCGCAGCTGGTCAAGGAGTTTCGTATTCCGACCCTCGTTGACAGACAATTCCACTTTTTCTCCCAAGAGGAGTGGAGCACCTTCATACAGCAGGTGGCTTATGTGCCCAGACCCTCCGATGCCTATGCCATGCTGTGCAGGGTCAACGCACAGGACACGGACGTCTTTTATCGGATCGATCCCGATGCCGTGCCGAAAGAATATGAATTGATCTACATCCAACTCACACGCGATTGTGTGGTCTACAACTATTCCCGCACGCCTGCAGAATATGAGGAAACACCGTATCGCGCCTTCCCTGAGGAAAGCTCACTGGTTTACGTCATTTTCCCTGATCTTTTTGAGATCAGCGGCCAGATTTATCTCAACGGCCGCGTCATCGACGGCTCCGACATGGTATGCAAGCAATTCGCCGGAGAAGAAGAGGTACTGGTGCCGACAACCGAGGAAATTCCCCTTTTGCCATGCGTGGACGATACGATGCATTTTTCCTCGCAGAAGCAGATGACGCAGCAGCTGCGAGCGATCCATGCGCTCTCTTTGTCTGAGACCGATTACAGCACCTATGCGGTACTGCGTCCGCAGGAGCTCACGCACTACTATGCGCTCCGACTTATGATCGACAGTCCCATGACGCTGGCAGCGGCGTGGATCGATCCCGACGCCATCTACTGCAAATATCACTACATACAAACCGATAGTGCGTTTGCGGAATACAGAATTTCCCGTATTCCGGCCGATGATCCGCTTGCTGAAATCGAGCAGCAATACGGCATTCCGCGCCAGGACGGCTTGGTCGTCATTCCCGATGAGCTTATGGCGTATTTTGTGTTGGATGATGCCTATTTGGCCTGTGTAAGAATCGAAGGCTATTCTCATCACACGCCGGAAAATCAGCTTTGGATCCTGCGAGATTACGCGCAAGGTCTCTTCAGTATACCGCTGAACACCGACCATCTTGCCAAATAACGCTCCTCACGCCGGTACAGATGTA
>JAFTSR010000385.1 GCA_017467225.1 Clostridia bacterium
CCCTCGGTGGCACGGATGAGCGCAGAGGAGCCCTTGGTGTAATCATAAGCCTCAAGGTCGATCATGCCGACAAGGCCACGACGCTCGCGCCCGTCAGACTGGATGCGGGACAGCGCGATCATGCTGCCGGGGTGAGAGATCAGCACGTTCTGCAGCGCCTCGTGCATGGCGGCGTGAATGACGGGCAAACGGTTTGCGGCGTCGTTCAGATAGACCTCGGGCAGCATCAGATGCAGCGTGGAGGGCGCATCACCGACCAGCTGCTCGGCAGCGGTCCAGTATTCCGGCTCACTGGTGAACTGGTCGCAGGCAATGCAGGCCCAGGAGCCCTTGGCAGTCAGATCGGGGGAGGGAAGCAAAATATCTGCAGGAAAAAAGACTTGATTACGGTTCATAGACACCTCGTACGCGTTATGCGGTAAAAAATGTAATATTGTCTTGACAATGTCAAGAATTTGGTTTATAATAATACTTGTCTTATATTATACTATATTTTATCGAAAAAATCAAGCGTCTTATGTGACGCTTGTGCCAAAATCGGAGGATTTTTATGGGACCGGGAAGACCAATGGATAGACGGCAGTCGCCGTATCAGCTGGTAGAAAAGCCGAAAAATATCCGGGACGTTCCGCGCTATCTGCGTGAGCTGCTCGGTGGCTTTTTTGAGCGTCTTTTGTACATATTCAAGCTGGTTTGGGAAACCGATCCGCGCATTCTGTTTGCGCTGATGCTGATTACCATTTTTAACGGTGTTCTGCCGCCCGTCGGCTCGCTGATTACCCAGCGCGTGCTCAATGAGCTGCAAAAGGGCTATCTTGGTGAGGCGGAGCTGACGACAGCCGTCTTTATCGGCAGCGCGTTGTTCTCGCTTTTGGTGGTGATGTTTGCCTACCGACTGCTTAATACCATCATCGGCTGTATCAACGGCGCTGTGACGCGTATTGCAGGCGAGCGCGTGGTGCATCACGTCAAGAAAAAAATTATGACCAAGGCCAAGGAGCTGGATCTTGCCTCCTTCGACTCTCCCGCCTTTTATGAAAAGCTGGAGAACGCCAACCGCGAGGCCGGAAACCGCCCGATTCATATTCTGTCGGCTACCTTCTCCATGGTCAGCTCGATCATCAGTCTTGCGTCGTACGTTATCATTCTGGCGACTGCGCCGGGCATGTGGTGGTCGGTACTGGTGGTCGCGGCGGTGTCTCTGCCCTCGGCCATTATCAATATGCATTATCGCCGCAAAAATTTCCAGTACATGCGCCGCCGTTCCAAGGAAAGACGGCAGATGAACTACTACGCCGATCTGATGGTCAACAAGGACATGGTCAAGGAGATCCGGATGTTCGGTCTGTCCGATCTGTTTATTGAACGTTATGACGAAGCGTACGGCGTCTATTATGCCGGCATCCGGAAGCTGATTCTGGCGGAGAATGCCTGGCATATTATGACCGTGTTTATCTCGGCCATCGTCAATTGTCTGTTCTATGCTATGATCGGCTTCCGCGTCTATCTTGGCGAGTGGATGATCGGTGATTATTCGCTGCTCACGGGCGCACTTGGCTCGGTTTCCGATCGCGTGGGATCTCTGACCAATCTGTCTGCACAGATCTACGAGGGTACGCTGTTTATTGATAACCTTTTGGTGTTTATGAAGGAGGAAAAAACGATATCGCCTTCGCTGCCTGCTCCTCGCCGTGTTGCACACGGACAGCCGCACACCATCGAGTTTGATCACGTTTCCTTCCGCTATCCAGGCACCGAGCGCGACGTTCTGTGTGACGTCAGCATGACCATTGCACCCGGGGAAACACTGGTGCTTGTAGGTCTGAACGGCGCCGGTAAGACCACGCTGCTCAAGCTGCTGACCCGTCTATACGACCCGACGGGCGGTCGAATCCTTCTGGACGGATACGATCTGCGGGAGTACGACGTGGAGGATCTGTACCGCATGTTCGGTATCATCTTCCAGGACTTCGGCCGTTATGCTGTGACGGTCGAGGAGAACATCCGCTTTGGCGACATTCAGCGCGAGGATGATGCGCGTGTGCGTGCTTCGGCAAAGGCATCGGGCGCGGCGGAATTTGTTGAAAAGCTGGAGGGCGGCTACACTACGCCGCTGATGCGCATTTTTGAAATTGACGGCACCGAGCTGTCGGGCGGTCAATGGCAAAAGCTGGCGATTGCACGTGCCTTCTATGGCGACGGCGATGTCATCATTCTGGACGAGCCGACGGCAGCGCTTGATCCCATGGCCGAGCAGGAGATCTACAACCAGTTCGACCGTCTGCGCAAGGATAAAACCACCATTTTTGTTTCGCACAGACTGTCCAGTGCGACGGTTGCTTCCAAAATTCTGGTGCTGGAGTACGGACGCATCATTGAGGAGGGTGACCATGCCGCACTGATGGCTAAGAGAGGACGCTACTGGGAGCTGTTCACCACGCAGGCCAGCCGCTATATCAGCGACGGCGAGAGGGTGATCGAGGAGCACGCCGAAAGACCGCGACATCTGGGGGAACGCAGAAATTTTGATGTGCAAATTGACGAAAATAGCGAGAGCACTTGACAAAACACGAATTTTGTCATATAATATACTGTAAACCAAAATGTGAATTTCACCAAAGAAAGGTATGGGATATATCCATGCAAATGAAAGTTGTTAAATTCGGCGGCAGCTCGCTGGCTGATGCCGAGCATTTCCGCCAGGTCGCGCAGATCGTCAAGTCCGATCCCGACCGCCATTACGTGGTTGCTTCCGCGCCCGGCAAGCGCTTTTCCGCTGACGTTAAGGTCACGGATATGCTGTACCATTGCTACGACATGATTCGCAATCGCGAGGATATTACCGATTATTATCAGCAGATCAAGGATCGCTACAACGGCATTATTGCCGATCTGGGCCTGAATTTCGATATTGACGGTGAGTTGGAATACGTCAAGAATGCGATGTGCCACGCCTCCGGTCGTGACTACGCAGCCTCCCGCGGCGAGTATCTCAACAGCCTGATCCTTGACAAGTACCTCGGCTTTGCGTTCGTTGACGCAGAGAACGTCATTTTCTTTAAGGATAATGGCAGCTTTGATGCCGAGCGCACCCGCGTTGCCATGGCGGAGGAGCTCAAAAAGCATCAGTACGCCGTCATTCCCGGCTTCTACGGCATTATGCCCAACGGCACCATCAAGACCTTCTCCCGTGGCGGCTCGGACGTCACCGGCTCGATCGTGGCAGGTGCTGTCAACGCCGATATGTATGAGAACTGGACCGACGTTTCCGGCTTTATGATGGCGGATCCTCGCATCATCGACAAGCCCTGTGCCATTGAGACCATTACCTATCGTGAGCTGCGCGAGCTGTCCTACATGGGCGCGACCGTGCTGCACGAGGATGCCGTTTTCCCGGTTCGCACGGCAGGCATTCCGATCAACATCCGTAACACCAATGCGCCTGCAGACGCAGGTACCATGATCGTTGCCAACACCGGCAGCTATGACGTGCAGCGCGTTATCACCGGCGTGGCAGGTAAGAAGGGCTTCTCGGTCATCAATATCGACAAGGATATGATGAACTCCGAGATCGGCTTTATCCGCCGTATTCTGGACGTCATGGAGGATCACGAGATCTCCTTTGAGCACATTCCCTCCGGCGTTGACACGCTGAGTGTTATCGTTCCCACGGCAGCACTTGAGGGTAAGGAGGAGAAGATGATCGCCGCCATCGAGCGCCGCACCCGCCCCGACCACGTTTCTATCGAGCACGGTCTGGCGCTGGTTGCTGTCGTTGGTCGTGCGATGGTCAAGGCCAAGGGCACCGCAGCGCGCGTGTTTGATTCGCTCGCGCAGGCAGGCATCAACATCCGCATGATCGACCAGGGCTCCAGCGAGCTCAACATCATCATCGGCGTGGACGAAAAGGACTACGAGGGCGCAATCCGCGCGATCTATAGCGAGTTTGTGCATTGATCAAATGAAAATATGGGAAAAGCAGAGCGTAAGGGCTGCTTCTTATGAGGATGCGTACCTCAGAGGCGACCATTTATCGTCCCTGCAAACAAATTTCGGCAGAGGGATTTTTTCTCTGCCGAATTGTGTTATAATGGATCGTAAGAAAAAGCTAATCCGTGGGAAAGCCCTTGGAACGTGCGTCTTTATTCGGTGTCATTATAATGCGGAGGTACAACCGGTGATAAAACGAAACGCTTCGCAGGATTACTATGGCAATATACAGAGCAAAAATATATTGACATACGCGATTAAATGTGGTATAATTGCAGAAATGAATCATAGTAAAGGAACCAGCTGACTGCAGAGGACGGTGGTTCTTTATGCTTTTTTAGAGGAAAACTTATGGTTAGAAAAAAGAAATTCATGCTTTCAACCACGCAGATCATATTGCTTAGCTTTCTCGTGACCATTCTCATAGGAAGCGGGCTTTTGGCATTGCCGATCAGCTCTGCAAGCGGCGAAGCTGTGCCGTACCTTGATGCGCTTTTCATGGCAACCACCTCTACCTGCGTGACGGGACTCGTTACGCTTCCTACCGTGTCCACGTGGAGCGTATTCGGGCAGATCGTTATATTGCTTCTGATACAGATCGGCGGTCTCGGTATCATTACGATTATGTCGGGGCTGATGCTTCTTCTCAACAGAAAAATGGGTATCGGCGACCGTTTGCTCATTCAAGACGCGTTTAATCTTAATACGATGTCGGGGCTTGCGAAATTTGTTAAGAACGTGCTGCTTGGCACGCTGATCATCGAAGGGATCGGCGCTGTTCTGTATATGCTCGTATTCGTCCCCGATTTTGGTGCTGTGGGCATCTGGATATCGGTATTCAATTCGGTTTCCGCTTTCTGTAATGCCGGCATTGACATTATCG
>JAFTSR010000386.1 GCA_017467225.1 Clostridia bacterium
CGGCCGGGCTTGGATTGCACCGAGAGCGTGGCGGTCTTGCCGTCCGGATTGGTGGAGAGAAGCGCGATACGGGGCGTGATCAGCTCGTAGCCGAACAGAAAGCTGCGCCATACGATGGTAATCTCATCCTTTTTGAGGTCGGCTGCCGAGAGCGGATGCTTGGCAGACTCCACCGCCACGTCAAAGCCGTGCTCGGTAAGCATATCGGCAAGGTTTTTGGCAGCCGTCTCGTTCTCGGTCATGACCGCCGTGCGGTAGCCGCCGCGCATGTATCCGGTCAGGTCCTCGCAAAGCAACGTGAAGTTCTCGGCATAGGATACCATGTGGCGCGTTCGGAAGCCGAAAATGCCGCCAAGACGCTTGCCGGACATGCCGTAGGAAAGGGAATCCACGTGCACGGTGACGCCGGCATCCAGAAAACGCTCAAATTCCACCTGCGGCTTGTGGTATTCCGCGTAAGTGGAGGAAATCATGCCGGACTCCAAAAGCTCGGTTACGGTTTGATTCATCTGCCACACGGCAGCCTTGAGGCGATCACTGACCGCGGAGGTGGAGCGTACCAGCACGAGCGGCTTGCGGTCAAAGTAATCGACCAGCGAGGCGCGCTCGGGATAGATCAGGGAAATGTATTTGTCGATGAAATGGAGTTCAGCCGCACCGTCGCTCTCACCCGTGCCAAGCGCGGCAAGCTCGGCAGAGAGCGTCTGTCGTGCATCGTCGTCGCGGCAGACGCGCAGGCGGTCCTTGATCGCCTTGGTCAGAGCCTTGCGAGCTCCCTCGTCGCACAGAATTTCGCGCGCGGGAGGAATAGTGGCAGAGGTGATGGCAGCCACAGTGCGCTGGGTGTCAATGTCAAAAAAGACCATACGGTCGATCTCGTCGTCAAACATTTCAATGCGCAAGGGGTGTGCGCCGTCAAGCGTTTTGCCATCCTCGTCCGTGTACGTGCCCATGGGGGGATAGATATCCACAATGCCGCCGCGGCGTGCAAACTGACCTGCGCTGTCCACCATGTCTACGCGCGCGTAGCCTGCCCCGATCAGACGGTGGCAGAGGTCGTCGGGCTCGATATGGGTATCAAAATCCAGCGTCAGGGTAGCGTCCTGCAGACGCGCTGCGGGAATGGTGTAGCCCAGCATGGCGTCGGGGGTGGTAATGACCGCGTCAAAAGCCCCCGAAAGAATACCCGAGAGCACGCGAATGCGCTCGTGCTCGTATTCATGCGAGGCGGAGATGTTATAAAAGGTAAGGTCGCGCACGGGATAAAAGGCGGCGGTAATGCCGAAAAGGGCCAGCATATCCTTGACGCGCAAGCACTCCTTTTCCTCGGCGCAAACGATGAGCGCGGGAGAGGGAGTGAGGGAGGCGACATCCTGCAAAAGGGAAGTGATAAAAGCATCGGAAGCGCCCTCGCAAAGGCCGTTGGCGAGCAAGGGGAGAGGCTTATCACGGAAGCCGCGCTTGACGGCAGCGAGCAGCTGCTCATATTCGCCATCCTGACGAATGGCATCGGTAAGTAAATTCATGTTATATCCTTATGTCTGTGGTTAAGTTTTGGTTCGGTTAAATAAAACTCATGAAAAGTTTCGCTCGAGCCTTTTCAAAGGCTCGCAGGTCGAGGGCAGATCCCTCGTCGCCTCCGCAGAGGCGAAATTCCAAAAACGGCGTTTTTGGTTCTTTTTGCGCCTCTTTTTGCAAAAAGAACGGAAAGAACTTCCTCAATGTTACACATCCTAATTTTTTACCCGCTTTCTTCTTTGACACCTCGGGCGAAAAGCAGAAAGATTGGCAAAGAAGAAACGCCGATAATGTTTTCGCGCCTGCGGGCGCGACATGGGGCACCGCTGGTTGACTTTTGGATGCTGAATTTC
>JAFTSR010000387.1 GCA_017467225.1 Clostridia bacterium
CCGCCCAGCTCCTTGAACCACATCTTTGCGTGCTCCTTCTCGTTGTCAGCGGTCTTCTGGAACAGCGCGCTGATCTGCTCGTAGCCTTCCTTCTTGGCAACGGATGCAAAATAGGTGTACTTGTTTCTTGCCTGGCTTTCGCCTGCGAATGCGGCTTCCAGGTTCTTTTCTGTTTTGGTGCCTGCGTACTTGTTGCTCATGGGTTGGATCTCCTTCTCTGTGATTTGGTTTAAGTTGTTTTGATTTTTCATATTTTTCACACTCCTTTTCCGATATGTTCAAAGCGGAAACGGCTTCGGATCAGGGAGTGGGATTGATTGGCTCAAAATCTGCGGCGCCGTGCTTGCACCAGGGACAGACGAAATCCTCGGGCAGCTCGTCACCTTCATAGACGTAGCCGCAAATTTTACACACGTAGCCCTTTGCTTTGGCAGCGGGTTGAGCGGCGGGCTTGGGCTTGACACTGGCGTGGTAATAGGCGTAGGTCATGCTCGGCTCGTCCGACAGCGTGGCGGACTCGATGATGGTACAGATGAACATGCCGTGGGAGCCAAGGTCGGTGTAGCTCTCTACCTCAAGAACCATATATGCGTTGACGTGCTCGGTGGGCAGAGCAAGACCGTTGCAGGAGCGGGTCATGGGAACGCCGCGCAGCTTGTTGGTCGTCTTGCCGCTTTGCATGCCGTAGTGCTCAAACAGCGAGAACGGTGCGCTCTCGTCAAGGCACAGCACGTTCATCAAACCGCTGTCCTTGATCAGATCGTGGGAATAATTGGCCTTGTTGATGCAAACGGCGAGGCGGTCGGGATTATTAGTCACCTGCATGACGCTGTTGAGGATCAGCGCGTTGTCGCGGTCGTTCATGGTGTCGCGGCAGGTCACAAGATACAGACCGTATCCGATCTTAAACAGTGCTTTGCTATCGATTTGGCTCATGGAAAATACCTCCGTGCGCAATACTTTTACAGTTAGTATTCTACCATAAATAGGGAGTAAATGCAAGAGGGATTTGTAAATTTTTTGTGACAGTTCAGCGCTGCTATTGACGGTTGTCGTAAAAGATGGTACAATTACGGTGTGAAATGCTACGTGACGGAGGAAATGCCGATGAAACGAAGAATACGGACCGCTTTTTGCCTTGTCATGCTTTGTCTTGCCGCGACTCTTTGGCTGTCGGCTTGTGCCGATGAGGGGCAGGAGCCGACGCACGATCCGCAGCCTGTGCCGCCGGAGGATAGCACGTCAGCGCCGACCGAGCCGACTGAGCCGACTGAGCCGACACCTCCCGCGCAGGACGACCCGCCGGTCGAGGTGCCCGACGAGCCTTGCACGCATGCATACGGAGAGTGGCAGCAGACAGTCGCATCGAGCTGCGGCGCGATGGGAGAGCAAAGCCGGACATGCACCCTGTGTGGTGAGAGCCAGAGCAAAACGCTGCCCAAGCAGGGAGCGCACACCTTTATGGCTGACCGTGCGTGCGGCGTTTGCGGCACGGCGATGGATGAGGGGTTTTTGTTCGAGCTGAACGAGGACGGCGCGTCCTATGCTTTCCGCTACGACGGCAACGGCGCCATGGTGACGGTGCCCTCTACGTTCGACGGCCTGCCCGTTACACGGCTGAACACCGGCGCATTTTATTGGAAAACCGAGCTTGTCTCGGTCACGCTGCCCGACAGCATTACCGTGATCGATAACGAGGCATTCAAGGCCTCGGCCAATCTCAAGAGCGTCAATATTCCCGCAGGCCTCACTGTGATCGGCAAGGAAGCCTTCAGCGGTTGCCTGGCTCTGACCAAGATCACGCTGCCGGTGAGCGTGACACGCATTGAATACGCCACGTTTTCGGATAGCGGTCTGCGCTCCATTGCGCTGCACGAGGGCATCACTTATATTGGTGAAGAAGCCTTTCTCGGCTGCAGAGACCTGACGCAGATCACCATTCCCGCCAGCGTGTGTGAGATGGGGAAAAATGCCTTCAACGCCTGTAGCAATCTGAAAACGGTCACCTTTGCCAAGGGTAGTCAGCTGACTGTCATTCCGCAAAGCGCGTTTTCTTCCAATTCGGCGCTGTCCTCCATTTCTCTGCCAGAGGGAATTACGACGATCGAAAAGCAGGCCTTCGCTTATCTTGGCTCGCTGACGCGCGTTGAGCTTCCTTCCACGTTGACCTCGCTTGGCGATGAGGTCTTCCGCAACAGTGGGAAGGATCCTATGACCATCATCTACCGCGGAACGCAACAGGCCTGGGAGACGGTCGAGCGCGGAAAGAAATGGGATCAGATTTTTACCTATTCCGGAAAATATACCATGAAATTTGAGCCGTAATAAAAAGGAGATTGCCATGTTACTGTTTTACATTCGTCACGGAGACCCGATCTACAACCCCGACAGCCTGACCCCGCAGGGCGAGCGGCAGGCCGAAGCGCTTGCCAAAAGGCTGGCGCTGTACGGTATTGACCGCATTTACGTTTCGCCCTCCAACCGTGCAAGACTTACCTCGGTGCCGACCTGTGAGATTTTAGGCAAGCAGGCTGAGATGAAGCCATGGCTGGACGAGGCTTTGGCGGCCAAGTATTTTATGGTGGACGACGGCAAGGGCAAGGGCGGCAGAACGTGGTGCTTTTTCCGCTCGACAACCAAGGCCCAGCTGGCCTCTGCCGAGGTTCGTGCGCTTGGCAAGGAATGGCACACCCATCCTGCCTTCGCCGAGGAGCGGTTTTCCGAGGGCGTGGCGCATATCGGCGCTGAGCTGGATGCCTTTATGCTGGAGCAGGGCTACCGCCACGACCCCGAAAATAACCGTTATATAGCCGAGCGTCCCAACAACGACCGCATCGCGCTGTTCGCCCATCAGGGCATTGGTATGGCTATCATGAGCCTGCTTCTGGATATCCCGTACCCTATCTTTTCGACCACCTTTGATTTTGGTCATTCCAGCATGACGGTCGTCGAATTTTCGGGCAGCGAGATCGTCTATCCCAAGGTGCTGCAGCTGTCCTCCGATGCGCACATCTACCGCGAGGGCTTGCCGACCAAGTACCATAATCGGGTATATTTCTAATAATTCAAGAGGAGCTTTGCTATGTTACTTTTTTATATTCGTCACGGAGATCCTATTTACGAGCCCGACAGCCTGACGCCCTTGGGCGAGCGACAGGCCGAGGCACTGGCCAAGCGCTTGGCTCGGCACGGTCTTGACCGTATCTATGCCTCCAGCTCCAACC
>JAFTSR010000388.1 GCA_017467225.1 Clostridia bacterium
AGAAGTAAGCCTCCTCACGGGTCTTCTTGACCTCACGGCCGCAGTCGGGGCATTTGCCGTCCGCAAGCTGGGTCTCGGTGAAGAAGGACTCACAGGGGGTGCAGTACCAGCCCTCGTATTTGTCCTTATAGATGTCGCCCTGCTCGTAGAATCTCTTAAAGATCTTCTGCACAGCGGCTTCGTGGTAGTCGTCCGTCGTGCGGATGAAGTGGTCGTATTTGACGTTCATGTTGTCCCACAGATTCTTGATCTCGCCGGCGACGTTGTCAACGTAGGCCTTGGGGGTGATGCCGGCCTCCTTGGCGAGGTCCTCGATTTTTTGACCGTGCTCGTCCGTACCGGTGCACATAAAGACGTCGTAGCCCATCTCTCTCTTATAGCGGGTCAGGGCGTCGGTCATGATGGCCTCGTAGGTGTTGCCGAAGTGCGGCTTTTTGGACGCATAGGCAATGGCGGTTGTTACATAGAATTTTTCTTTGGTGTTCATAATGTCTCCATTCTGCCGCTGCGAATGGGCAGCGACGATGTTTTGATTTGTTATATTGGTTTATTTTGTTTCAGTGGGAATGACTACCTCTGCCACCGGCAAATGCTCACCCGTGATATCGCAGAACTGGCGTTGCAGACAGGTAAAGTACAGGGGAATGGTATGAAAGATCATATACACGCCGAAGGTCACAATACCAAGAATGACGTGTGGCAGGAGCGAGAGCTCCAGCAGCCAAATTTCGATGTGCTTGCCGCGCAGCAGTGTCTTGGCGCGCAAAAAAATAGTACGCAGCGGGGCTGTGGGATGATTGATGTCAAGAAAAACGGCGATGGTCAACCCTGCAAGTCGGATGGAACCGAATATGAGAATAGCGGCGGCCGAGAGTGCTAAAATGATCATGAGCACGTAGCCAAGCGCACCGGGCAGGGAAAAGGCAAGCATAGATAGCAGCGTGACTGCTGCGAATACTGCCAGCAGTGCAAGCAGGCGCCAAAGCATTCCCAATGTCAGAAGCATGGCGCGGCGGTAGCTTTTGCGGTTGGCATATGCGGCAAATATGATCGAAAAGGGCGGCGTTGAGCCATTGGCGGCAAGATACATATAGCGGATCCATCCCGGAATGAGCGGAATGCCGCAAAAGAGAATAATCAGACCGTCAACGACGTACAGAAGAATATCCAAGGCGTGGTAAAGTGGCTCGGATATCTCGTACAGCTTGACCCAGTCCAACGCATACCAGGTGTTTTCCACCAGGTAAATGGTGCCGATCCACACCGAAAGAAACAGCAGCGTGGAGAGCAGCATGCCCATGCGGACACCGGGACGGCTGATAATATCAGAGGCAACGCGGCGAACGGAGCGCTTTTCCGGTGGCGTGTAGAGGATGGGGGAGATGCTTGGAAGTTCAGGCATGGGGAACCTCCCCACCTTTGATTACGCCGCCGACGTAGGTGGCAAGCAGCGATACGGTGTCGCCGTCCTCACGCAGCACGCAAAAGTCTGCATAAGCGCCAACCTTGAAGGTGCCGACCAGATGATCGATTCGTGCGGCACGGGCGGGATTGACGGTAGCACAGCACAGCGCCTGCGCCAGGGAAATGCCACAGAAGTTTTTAAGGTTGCAGACAGCGTCAAACAGACCAATGGTACTGCCGGCAATGGCGCCGTCGGTGGTATAAGCCTTACCGTCCTTGACGATGACGTCCATGCCTGCGATGGTATAATTG
This sequence comes from Clostridia bacterium, assembly GCA_017467225.1. Next base: position 1,717 of record JAFTSR010000388.1, read on the forward strand.
CCATCGGGACAGGCGGTGCCCTCCATTGAGTCGCTGATCAGCACCAGCCGCTCATGCCCAAGCAGGCGATACGCCAGGCGCACCATGTGCGGCGCGATATGGAAGCCGTCGCAAATGATCTCACCGTAGGCATTGCTGTCAAAGCAAGCGGCAACCGCACCGCCGTCGCGGTGATGCAGAGGCGGCATGGCGTTAAACAGGTGCGTGAAGCAGTTGACACCGCGTTCGGTCAGGTGCATTGCCTGCTCGTACGTTGCCTCGGTGTGCGCCAAGGAGAGCGCAATGCCAAGCTGTTGTGCGGCGTGGATAAAGCTGCCGTCGGTGTCGCCCTCAAGAGCGGCGGAAACGCGAACGGGCAGGGAGGGAGATGTGTTTTTGGTCAAGCGGTGGTGCATGTCCGCAAGCTCGTCTGCCTGCAGCGGAGCCAGCAGATGCGCCGCGTGCGCACCGCGCTTTTTGGCGCTGAGGTAGCGACCCTCCAGATGAATGCCGAGAAAGCGCGCACCGTCGCAGCGAGCGGCTGCCGCATGGATGCGATCGGCCGCGGTGCCGTACTCCTCCATGGGCGCGGAGGCTAACGTGGGAACAACGGTGGTCACGCCCGAGGTAATATAGGAGCGTGACATACGGCAAAGTAGGTCAACGTCGGCGCTGATAAAATCGCCGCCGGCGCGTCCGTGCGTGTGAATATCGACAAAGCCCGGCGTGACATATGCACCGCAAGCGTCCAAAATTTCAACGTCCTCATGTGACAGCGTACCGGTGGCACCGACAGCGGCAATGCGCCCGTCTGAAATCAGCATTTCACCCGGTACAAAGCAGAGCTTGTCGGTGTCAAGCAGCTGTGCGTTGCACAGCAGTATATTTTGCGAAATAGTCGGCATATCAATTTACCTCTCTTAAGAATTTCAGTCGGCAGAGGGAAGAACGCCGCAGCTGATCAGAGCATCGTTATCCCGTCCGATAGCAACGCGGTCGGCATCCACGGGCGCACCGCTTGGCGTGCAGAAGGACTTGAGCGAGATGCAATGGCGGAAAACAGCATCGTCTACTGTGGTCAGAGCATCGCTCACCGTCACCTTTTCCAAGCGCTTACAGCCGGCGAACAGCGAAGGCGGCAGCATGGTCACGCCGTCGGGAATGATAATTTCCTTGAGATTGACGCAATCCATAAACGTCTGCATGCCGATATCCACCAGCTGATCACTCAGCGTCACGTCGGTCAGACTGCGGCAATCGGAGAAGGCCATATCGCCGATATGCGTGATGCCATCGGGAAGCTCTACGCTCAGAAGATTATGGCAGCCATGGAAGGCGCGTACCCCGATCTGCATGCTTTTGGGCGGCAGCGCAATGTCGTACAGACTGCGACATTCATAAAAGGCATAGTTGCCAACCTCACCGTGACGGACGGTCAGATACGCCAGCGAGGCCGGTGTGAACGACGCATTCCAGGTGTACGCCTTGGCGCCGAAGAGATAGCCGAGGTGGTTGTTTTCGGTGGCCGTTTGACCCACGAAGGGCACGGAAAGCTCAACCAGGGAATTGCAGCCCATCAGCGCGCCCAGGCCCATTTCCTTGACGCTGTCGGGAATGGTCAAAGAGAGCAGAGAGGTGCACTCGGACAGCGCGCCCTCACCAAGCACGGTCAGCGCTTCGGGCATCGTGACGTACTTGAGAGAAGAGCATCCGCAAAAGGCATAGGAGCCGATATCGGTCAACGTCTTGGGAAGAATGACCATGATCAAGCGGTAGCAGCCAAAGAACGCCTGCGAGTCCAGCTTGGTAAAGGCATCGCTCAGAATGACGGTATCCAGTGCCGAGCCAATTTTGAAAGCACCGCCCTGCGCCGAGGTGGCGCCGAACAGGTAGGCCAGATACTGGGCATCGGTGCGCGTTTTGCCCATCTGCGGCGTGCGGAGCACCTGCAAGGATTTGCAACCGGTCAAAAGCGAGGTTCCAATGCTTGTGACGGTATCGGGAATGGACAGCGCGATTATGGCGGTGTTATCGCGGAACAGCTCGTCGCCAAGCGCGATGACCGATTTGCCGTCAAGGCTTGCGGGAATGATGACAACACCACCGGCGCCGTGATAGGCGGTCAACGTCAGACCTTCTGCGCTTTCCTCCCAGGTGAAATCAGCGGCGGGCGCGTCCTTAGCATCAGAAAAAACGGCGTGTGCCAGCGCTTCGTAATCAACGTCGGATGAAGGGCGCGTAGGCGGTGTGGTTGGCAGCTCGTCGTCCGAAAGCGTTGGTGTTTGTATGGTAGGCAGCCCGGGATCGGCAGCGGTGCAGGCGGCAAGGCATAAAATGCCGAGCGCGAGCAGAGCGGCGATCATCCGGCGTGCAGTAGAGTGTATGTGCATGGCGAAATCCTTTCTGTGCTTTGGATTTTTCCTGACAAGGCATAGATACATTTATTATACCACGCATCGGCCGTTGATGCAAGGCGTTTTTGAAGAAATTTACAAATGCGTCATGATTTTTTCCTTGTTTTTGCGGCTGCTTCGAAAATTTGTGCATACGGGCTGCTTTGACAAATTTCGCGCGGCGGATATGATACAATCAAAAATGAAAATCACAAGGGAGGTGAGTGCATGGAACGAGTGACAAGCCGGGGACAAGCCGACGCGACCCTGCCGGGCTGCTGCATCACACAACGCTCTCATGACGAGATCGGCGTGGCGTTGACGGGAGATATCGATCATCATCGGGCAGCGCAGCTGCGTGAGCATCTGGACGCGCTGATCTGTCGGGACCGACCGCGATGCCTGTACGTTGACTTATCGGGCATCGAATTTATGGACAGCTCGGGACTTGGTCTGATCATGGGACGGTACACGCTGCTTGGACGCCTTGGAGGACAGCTGATGATCGAGCATCCGTCCTCGGCAGCCAAACGGATGATCACACTGGCTGCGATGGAGCGCTTCATCAAGGTCATATATTAAAACGAAAGGAAGAAGAACTATGTCAAGCTATACTGTGGGAGAGGTGCTGCGTGCAGGGCAGACCGTGCTCAACGAAATCAAGCTGAGCCTCCCGTCTTTGTCGGTCAATGAGGGGATTGCGCGAGCGGCGGTGGCGGTGTTCTGCTCGCAGGCCGACCCATCTACAACCGAGCTGGCCGATATCAAATGTGCTGTCAGCGAGGCGGTCACTAACTGCATTGTACACGCCTATCGGGATGAGATCGGTATCATTCAGCTCAAGGTGCAGCTGCTGCCGGGACGCTGGCTGAAAATAGAAATCAAGGATCAGGGCTGCGGAATCGAGGATGTCAAGCGCGCAAGAGAGCCGCTGTTTACCACCGACATCGGAGGTGGCGAGAGAAGCGGCATGGGCTTTACCGTCATGGAAAGCTTTTGCGACGGTGTCAGCGTTCGCTCTCGCGTGGGAAAGGGCTGCACTGTGACGCTGTGCAAAAAGCTGCGTGAGCGCTCGTTTCGTACATAAAGCGTTGGCAAAGAAAAAGGGCTGACGGATCAAACGGCAAAGGGGAGCACGCAATGATCGTACAAGAGGGCAATCAAGCCATCAAAGAAGCAGAGCATACGGAGGACATGCCCACAGAAGCGGATCGGCAGAGAAATGACCGCAATCGTGCCATGATTGCCAAGGCACAAGGCGAGGATGCCGAGGCTGCCGAGGAGGCGCTGAGCATTTTAGTGCAGGAAAATACAGGTCTTGTCCGCAGTCTTGCTCTGCGCTTTTGCGGACGCGGAACCGATTTTGAAGATTTGATACAGATCGGCACCATCGGTATGATCAAGGCCATCCGCAGCTTTGAACTGGAGCGGGGCACGGCCTTTTCGACCTATGCCGTGCCGCTGATCGTCGGGGAGATCCGCCGCCATTTGCGAGATGACGGCATCATTAAGGTTAGTCGCTCTTATCGGAAATTGGGGGCGCAGCTGCTGCATCTGAGCAATGAGATTTCTGCACGTGAGCAGCGTGAGCCAAGCATACGGGAATTGGCCACGGGCTGCGGTGTCAGCGTGGAGGAGGCAGCTGTGGCACTGGATGCCATCTCGCCGGTACGTTCCCTGTACGATCCGCTGCCGGGGGCTCTGCGTGAGGATGCGCAGAGCTATGAGGCGGTACTACCGGACGAGGACAGCGCGGATGAGCTGGAGCGCGTCAAGGACAAGCTGGCTCTGACGCAGGCCATATCCAAAATGCAGCCGATGTGGCAAAAGATCGTGCTTTTGCGGTATTACCGCAATCATACGCAGCAAGAGGTAGCCGACGCGCTGGGATTGACGCAGGTTAAGGTGTCAAGAGAAGAAAAAAAGATCGTCGCATTCTTGAGGGAGGAGCTGACGTCGTAAAAAAGAAATTGTTTTTTGAAAAAAATTGTGGTATAATGTCATCGGATCGAACCTTTTGCTATCAAAATCCGACTGTATAAGTGAAATCGGTTTCAGAATGATAACGAAGCGAGAGAGGAGGTGCGGGGATGCAGGCATTGGACGAGCTTTTGGGTGAGCATTTTTCGGCGCTGGAGCGTTTTGTGAAATTCAAGATCGGCAATTTGCATGATGCCGAGGATATCATACAGGACGTATGCCTGAGCGCTACGGAGAGCTTTGGCAGCTTGAAAAATCCCGCGTCGTTCAAGCCTTGGCTGATCGGCATTGCGCGCCATAAGTGCAACGATTACTATCGGCGAAAAGCAGGGGATATGTGCATTTCCTTGGATAACCTGTCTGAGACAGCGTTGGGTGCCGGCAGACTTGGTATGACCACCCAAAGCGTCGTACGTGATACTTTGGATGCGCTTGGGGAGAAGGACAAGCAGATTTTATACCTGTATTATTTCAAAAATCTGCCGCAAAAGGACATTGCCGCAAGGCTGTCCATTCCCCTGGGAACAGTCAAAAGCCGCTTGCACGAGGCAAAGGAAAAATTCAGGCAGCATTACCCGTATGCACCGACGACAGACGAAAAAGGAGAGATGATCATGACAAAATTACCCGAATATTTGCCCGAATATACCATTGAGAAGCTGGATGCCGCGCCATTTTCGGTGCGTTGGGAGGAACTGCAGGGCTGGCAGCTGGTTCCGCGCGAAGGTGAGAAGCTATCTTGGGGACTTTACGATATGCCCTCCCGTCGGCGTACCGAATATACCGACATGAAGGTGGTGGGAAAGGCAGAGATCCACGGAATTGAGGGCGTTGAGATATTGGCGGTGCAGTACGGTGCCGAGGATTATTATCGCACAGGCTGCGTCGATCGCATGGAGCGCACGTTTGTGGCGCAGCTGACCGATACCCATTGCCGGTATCTGGCTGAGAGCCACGTACAGGATGGCGTGAGAAAGGTCTATACCTTTCTTGACGGAGACGATTTTTTGAATAACTGGGGATTTGGTGAGGATAACTGCGGCAATGAGGTCAATCTTCATGCCAAGGGACTGCTCAAAAGAGAGGGAGATGTGATTGAAGGACATGTACCCATGGAAACGGTGGACGTGGTCGGACGGTATGCCGTAAGCGTCGGGGGGAAAACATATGATACCGTCTGCGTCATGGACATTCAATGCTTCAATGACGGTGTGGCGTCCGAGCAATACCTGGATCAGAACGGTCGTACGGTGCTCTGGCGCAGGTTCAACAAGAATGACTGGGCATACCACCGCTACGGCAAGACCTGGCGCGAAATGCTGCCTGAGAACGAGACGATCACCGTCAACGGCGAGACTTACGTGCATTGGTATGATTGTGTCAGTGACTACGTTCTTTGATTTTACCCAAGCCGTCATAGGACGACCTGCGATACAGCAGATAATTTCCAAGAAAAGCAAAAAGGGAGTACGGGTTTTGTCCGTACTCCCTTCCGCGTTATTGTAATTGCTTCACAATTGCCTGGAATTCCTCTGTATTCCGAATAGCATCAAATTCTTTTTCGGCTAACCACGAATCGCGAAGGATTTCACGCAAGGGGCGAGAATCTGCAGTTTCAAAATCGGTTTTCTTTCGCACCTCATCTCCAAGCAAAAGCGACGTCGTTTTGATTTCATCGGGGCGGGCATCAAACTCCATAGCTCTTTGAGCGGAGATTTTCAACTGTTCGATCGCTTGGTCATAACGCTGCAATTTCATATAATACTCTGCACGATGACGTGCGATGTTCGAGCTTTTCCAAGAGTAATTGGGTACATTGCCGTCATACATCAATTCGTCCAGAGCGTCCATTTTGTCTACGACCTTGATGGCATCCGCTGCAGTAACAAGATCCTTCAACCGATACAGCGCACCGTACAAGGCATCGTATGCTTTATCAATGTGCACTCTTGTGTAGGGGAGCTTTTCCTCCTCGGATAGAGCATACCAAATGGCACTCTCTCTGCAATTAGACATGGACGGAAGCGTTTCATAGATGGCGCGGCCGATGTTTTTTCTGCCCATTTCGCAATGGTGAAACGCAAGACGTTCGGTGGCCTCGAATTTGATTTGCGCATCGGGGCAGTATTTCATGATACGCTCACCGAGTGCTACGATCTCGGCATCATATTTCTCCATGTTTTCTTTCCAGTCAGGGATGTTTCCAGTGTCGTCGCCTGAGACAAAAAGGGCATACATTAGCTTGTTCAAAAGCGCATAGTTGTTCGGAAACTCCGCCACGCCGGCACGTGCAACGTCAATGCATTTATCGATATGTCCAACGCTGATCGCCGCTTGGAAATCATGCAGATACTGCTCCACCGCTTGCTGTTCGGCGGCTTCGTCCACACCCATGAGCTTGTCGGTGGATATGTTGAAAAATGCGGCAACCGTCGGAATCAGTTCGATGTCGGGATAGCAGGAATTGTTCTCCCAGCGTGAAACGGATTGACACGATACACCGAGAATTTCTGCAAACTCCTCTTGCGTGATCTCTCTTTCCTTTCGCAATTTTTTGATGGTTTCTCCAATTTTCAGTTTCATAGTAAATACCTCTCATGAAAAATTGAAAGTCGCGCTTCTTTCTGCTAATATTATAGCACAGAGAAGCAACATATTCAATATCACGTGCAGAGAGTTTTTTTCACTGTGGTGGTGAATTTTTAGGTCGTGATCGCTCCATGAAAAGAAAAATCGGCAGAGAAAACAAGTTCTTTGCCGAAATTTGTTTGTAGGGGCGTTCATCGAACGCCCGCGGGCGACCACTGGTCGCCCCTACATATTAAGCGCCTTTATGAGATGTCTTGCAACAGTGCCTCTTTTCGCATAACGCTCAGCCGTTGAGCACCAGCTCCTCCAGCGCCTGGCCGACGCCGCCTAAGTGCGCATCGATTGAAACAAAATCAGCCAGCGGCTTGACGTCGGGGTGGCCATCGCCCATGACCACGGCAATTCCTGCGGCTTGCAG
>JAFTSR010000389.1 GCA_017467225.1 Clostridia bacterium
GCTGATAGCTTTGGCCACGAGACCTACCTGCTCAAGGCTGCTAAGGAGTTCACAGATGTTGAGTTCTGCCACGCAACCGGTACCATGGCTCACACTGAGGAACTGGACAACTTCCACAATGCGTTCGCTTCCATTTACGAGGGCAGATTCCTGGCCGGCGTTGCTGCAGGTATGAAGCTCAACGAGATGATCGAGGCCGGTACCATCACCGCTGATCAGGCAAAGATCGGTTACGTCGGTGCTTTCACCTACGCTGAGGTTATCTCCGGTTACACCTCCTTCTACCTGGGCGCGAAGTACATGTGCCCCAGCGCTACTATGGATGTTCAGTTCACCGGTAGCTGGTACGACGAGAACGCTGAGAAGAACGCTGCTATCGCTCTGATGAACGAGGGCTGTGTCCTGATCAGCCAGCACGCTGACTCTATGGGTGCTCCCACCGCATGTGAGGAGAGAGGCGTTCCGAACGTTTCTTACAACGGTAGCACCGTTGCATCCTGCCCCAACACCTTCATCATTTCTTCTAAGATCGACTGGACTCCTTACGTTGTTTACATCTGCGAGAATACAATGGACGGTGAGGCAATCGCTGCTGACTGGACCGGTACCATCTCTACCGGCTCCGTTGCTTTGGCTGAGCTGAACACCAAGGCTGCTGCTGCAGGCACCCAGGAGAAGATCGACGAGCTCAAGGCTAAGCTGGTTTCCGGTGATCTGCATGTATTTGATACCAATACCTTCACCGTTGGCGGCGAGAAGCTGACCTCTTACATGGCTGACGTCGATACCGATGCAAACTACGAGAAGGATACCGAGGCGATCAAGGACGGTTATTTCCACGAGTCCGAGTACCGCAGCGCTCCTTACTTTGACGTTCAGATCGACGGCATTAAGCTGTTGAACACCAACTTCGGTTAATATATACCGTCGGGCAAGCGGAGATTGCAAATCTCCGCTTGTCCGGGCTTTTTTGCAAATAGGAAGCAATTCGCCAAGTGCATTTTGACGGATTGCTTGGTATTTGCAGCATATTTTCTTTTTGGAGGGAAGTTCATGAACAAATCCATTGCTTTGGAAATGAAGAATATTTCCAAATATTTCGGTACGCTGGCTGCCAATAAAAACGTGGATCTGACCGTCCATCGCGGTGAGATTCTGGCAATCCTTGGCGAGAACGGATGCGGAAAAACGACGCTGATGAACATGATCGCCGGCATTTATTTCCCCGATGAGGGATCGATTTTTGTCGACGGTAAGGAGGTCGTCATTCGTTCGCCGAAGGACGCCTTTGCTCACGGTATCGGTATGATCCATCAGCATTTCAAGCTGGTTGACGTGTTTACTGCCGCGGAGAATATCGTGCTTGGCGTGCAGGATGGGGAAAAGTATCAGCTCAAGGCGGTCAACCGTAAGGTCGCTGAGATTGCGGATAAATACGGCTTCCACATTGACCCCAAAAAGAAAATATATGAAATGTCCGTCTCGGAGAAGCAGACCGTGGAAATTCTCAAGGTTTTGTACCGTGGTGCGGATATTCTGATTCTGGACGAGCCCTCGGCGGTTCTGACGCCGCAGGAAACCGACCGCCTGTTTGACGTGCTGCGCCGCATGCGTGCGGACGGCAAGTCCATTCTGATCATCACGCACAAGCTGCATGAGGTGCTTTCGATCTCTGACCGTGTGGCCGTTTTGCGCCGCGGCGAGCATATCGCTACCGTCGATACGGCGACTACGACCGCCTCTGCGCTGACCGAGATGATGGTTGGCAAGAAGGTTGAGCTGAATATCGAGCGCCCTGAGCCGGTCAACGTGACCGATCGTCTGGAGGTTAAGAATCTCAGCCTGACTAACGAGGACGGCATCAAAATTCTGGATGAGATTTCCTTTACTGCTCGCTCCGGTGAGATTTTGGGTATCGCAGGTATCGCCGGCAGTGGACAGAAGGAACTTCTGGAGTCTATCGCAGGACTTTGTCACTCGATCGAGGGTGAGATCATTTACCACAATCCCAAAACGGGTGTGAGCGAGGATCTGCGCGACAAGGATCCCGTGGCAATCCGCGAGATGGGCGTTCGCTTGTCGTTTGTTCCGGAGGATCGCCTTGGCATGGGTCTGGTCGGAAATATGGACCTGGTTGATAACATGATGCTGCGCAGCTATCGCAAGGGTCATTCCATCTTTGTCGACCGCAAAAAGCCCAAGGATCTGGCACAGCGCATCGTGCAGGAGCTGGAGGTGGGTACGCCCGGCACGGGTACGCCGGTTCGCCGCCTGTCCGGCGGTAACGTGCAGAAGGTGCTGGTCGGTCGTGAGATCGCGGCATCGCCTACCGTGCTGATGGCTGCCTATCCCGTCCGCGGCCTTGACATCAACTCCTCGTACACCATCTA
>JAFTSR010000025.1 GCA_017467225.1 Clostridia bacterium
AAGAAGCTGGTCATTGTCAAGGGCGCGGTCGATATGATGATCCCCCGCTGCACCAACAGCGCGGATGAGATCGCCGCTGCCAAGGCTGCCAACGATGAGATGAGCGCGTCCGCACTGCGTGTGCTGGCGATTGCCATCAAGGAGATCGACGAGCTGCCCGGCGAGCTGACGAGCGAGACGCTGGAGTGCGAGCTGAAGCTGATCGGCCTTGTGGGTATGATCGACCCGCCCCGTGAGGAGGCTGCAGAGGCTGTCCGTGTTTGCCGCCGTGCCGGCATTCGTCCCGTTATGATCACGGGTGACCACGTCGTTACCGCTTCCGCGATCGCTAAGGCGCTGGGCATTTTGCAGCCCGGTCACAGAGCGATTACCGGTGCCGAGCTTGACGCTATGAGCGAGGAAGAGCTCAACGAGCAGGTTGCCGAGATTTCGGTTTACGCCCGTGTTTCTCCCGAAAATAAGATCCGCATCGTCAAGGCTTGGCAGAGCCGCGGCGAGGTCGTTGCCATGACCGGTGACGGCGTTAACGACGCACCCGCACTCAAGGCTGCTGACATCGGCTGTGCTATGGGTATCACGGGTACCGACGTTGCCAAGGGTGCTGCCGACATGACGCTGGCTGACGATAACTTTGCTACCATCGTCGACGCTGTTCGCGAGGGTCGCGGTATCTACACCAACATCAAAAAGGTTGTTGGCTTCCTGCTTGGAACCAACATCGGTGAGGTTATTACCGTCTTTGTTGCCATGCTGCTGTGGCATGAGTCGCCGCTGCTTTCCATGCAACTTCTCTGGATCAACCTGGTCACCGACAGCCTGCCTGCCATTGCGCTTGGCATGGAGCCGGTCGAGAAGGATATCATGGATCACGCACCCCGTCCCAAGACTGAGGGCCTGTTTGCACACGGCTACGGTGTCCGCATTGCGCTGCAGGGCGTCATGTTCGGCACGCTGTCGCTGATCGCTTACTGGCTGGGTAAGAGCATGATGGGCTCGGTCGAGGCAGGTCAGACCATGGCGTTCATGGTGCTGGCAATGTCGCAGATCGTTCAGGCGTACAACATGCGCTCCGAGCATTCGCTCTTCAAGCTGGGTATCTTCTCCAACAAGCAGCTCAACAAGGCTGCACTGGCATCGGTTGTGCTGACCGCGCTGGTCGTCTTTATCCCGCCTGTAGCGAATATCTTTAATCTGATCATGCTGCCCTGGCACATGTATCTGATCGCTCTGGGTCTGATTCTGGCTCCCTTCGTCGTCATGGAGATTTCCAAGGCACTGGGCCTGATCAAGCACAGATCGCATCACAGCAAGTAATCAATAAGAATGGGAGCCTTCCATACGGAGGGCTCCCGGTTTATTATAGTCGAGCGATACTCACTATCATCCGCCAAAGCGCCGCGGCGGTGAGGCAGAGCAGGGAAAAGAGCAAAATCAGCGCGAACAGCGCGCATTGAAGCAGAGCCCAGGCCTGGAGTGCGGCGGTCGTGGCGACGAGTGCTTGCTCACCGATCAGTGCGATGACGGTGGCGGCCAGCGTGGCCAGCAGCACCGCGTATGGGATGCCGGGTGCCATGCCGCGCAGATCTGCCACGCTCAGCCTCACGTGCTGCGACATGGAGAGCAGCAGGTATCCGCCCAAAAGACGGGCGGCAAGCGGCGTGGAGGCTTCGGTCAGAAGCGTTCGTACCATGGCAAATGAGGCCAGGAAGGCTTGCGACAGAGAAAGACCGTCTCCTTGCAGCTGCGCGGTGGCATCGGTATAAACGAGCAGCGTCTGTGGAAAGGCCAGCGCAAGCGCGGCCAGCATGACGGCAAGGCAGGAGAGAATGGGTCCCAGCGCAATGGGAAGATTACCAAAGGCCGCCCAAGGGTTGCGCGGCGCATAGCTGTGCTCGACACAGGCGGAGCCGTGGCGAGTGGAAAAGAGACGGCAGCGCTCGATGCGGTGGAGGAACAGCAGGCACATGACGGCGTGTCCCAGCTCGTGCACCGGTGCGCCGGGCAGCGCGGTGGCATACCAGAAGACGCGCCCTGCACGCCGCCCGAGCAGCGCGTAAATGGCGCGGTGGCACTGCTCAACCATCAAAGCGCAGACACCCATGACGCCAAAGGTATAGACCAATATTTCCAGAATACAAAACAGCCAGTCGCGCAAGTGCTCACCTCCTATCCACCGGATGTGCTTATATTATACGAAAAAGGTGGGCGTTTGTCAAGTTTTTTATGTCGGGTAAGGGCGACCACTTGCAAAAGCGCGCATTTTATGCTATAC
>JAFTSR010000026.1 GCA_017467225.1 Clostridia bacterium
AAAAAACGCATTCGAGTCAACGAATGCGTTTTTTACTTACTCACGGATTTTTAAAAACGGTGAGCTTGTATTGCTTTTACGGTTAAGTGCCGTGACTTGTACAGTGCAACATCAGATAGATGCCTTAAGAACACGGAATGCCTCGTCGGCTACCTCTAAGGTCTCTTTGATATCCTCTCTTGTCATAGCCGCGTTCATAAAGTGATTGTGATGGTTGGTGAAGAATACTCCGCGTTTTACGCACTCCGCTATCCACCTTTGGTGAAGTATAAGATTGTCGGTATCCGCAATTCTCAGGTAGGGAAGAGCCGAAGGACCCGTGACTCTTAAGTCGAAGCCGTGCTTCTTCGCCGTTTCGATAAGTCCGCTTTTTAAAAGCTCACCCTTTTCGCGTAAAAGCTCGGTTATGCCTATGCGCTTCATCTTTTCAATGCAGGCGATGCCTGCCGCAAAGGGTACTGCAGAGAGCCAATAGCTGCCCGTATAGGACATACTCGATATAGTGTTCTTTAGGAAATCCTTACCGCAAAGGGCGGATACGTTATGACCGTTTGCGAGAGCCTTGCAGAAGCAGATAAGGTCTGCCTCAAAGCCGAAATAGTGGTCAGAGCCCTGTATATCAAGACGGAAGCCTGCTCTTACGTCGTCTACGACGAGCACCGTGCCGTTGTCGGTACATAGCTTTCTCACCTTCTGCCAGAAGTTGTCGAGCGGCAGCTCATTGTCGCGGAAGTTACCGTGCATATAGGGCTGACCTATTACAGCGGCGATCTCGCCCTTGTTGTTTTCAAAGGCTTCCTCGAGCGCGGTAATATCGTTCCAATCAATATAAATATTGTTGCAAACGTCCTCCTCGATAATTCCCGCGTAGTCTATCTTCTGGGTCCAGGGGGCAATACCGTGGTAGTAGCCCTTGAAGAAAACTATCTTCTTTCTGTGGGTGTATGCCCTTGCCGCCATTACCGCCATGGTGGTCACGTCGTTACCGTTCTTGGCGAAGAACGCCCAATCGGCGCTGGCCACAGTATCGACCAAAAGCTCGGCGAAATCGACCATGATAGGAGAGGGTGCCGTCGTGCAGTTGCCCTTCTCTCTTTGCTTGGCGGCAGCCTCCTCAACGTCGGGATCGTTGTAGCCGAGGATGTTGGGACCGTACGCGCACATGTAGTCAATAAAGCGGTTTCCGTCTACGTCCCAGAAGTAGCTGCCCTCAGCGCGTGAGCAATATTTAGGATAAGCGTCGATCGGAATGTGGCAGCCCTCGGCAGGACCGAGGTGTCCATAAATGCCGGCAGGAATGACCTCCATGGCACGGCGCAAGGTTTCCATGCTTTTATCAAACGTATATACGGGATGCATAGTTTTGTTTCCTTTCTGACATCAAATCAAGCGTTACGCCAAATACAGCGCCACGCGGTCGAGAATGAGGTTGACGTTATCCAGCTGCGAGATCATTCCCTGCATCTTCAGCTTGCCGTCGCAGATCAGCGTAAACGAGGACGCCACACCGTCAAACAGACCTCGTGCGTTGCGGATTCCCTCAAACTGCATGACCGACATCGCGTTGTTCGTATCGGTGGGCAAGGTGCACAGTACGTTGTCCTTAGCGCAGATATGAGCTGCAGCGACCGTCTCACCGCCCTCGGTGATCAGCATGCGCACGTTGCCGTCTACGATGTAGGAAGCCGACGCGCGACCGATGCGGTCGTGATTGCCGATTTGCGCCACGGCACCCGTGATGACGTGGAACATCAAAATAGTACTGATACGGAAAAATTCTTCGTTTTTCAGATCGTCCTCACTCGGACGCAGATAGCAGGACAGAATATCGGTCAGCGGCACAAAGGTCTTGAGCAGAAAGCCGACCTTGAGAAGTCCCTTAGACGGGATTGGGGTGACGGTGCCGTCGATCATACCGTTGAATTTTTCGGGGGTGGCAAAGGACAATTTAATGTCGCACGCGCCCTCTCCCACCTCAAGGCTGACCTTACCGCCTGCGAAACGCAGCACACCACAGGGTCCATCCTTAACCGAGATGCCCATAGAGATTTTTTTGTCCGCGATCAACGCACGTGCGCTTTCATCCAGCTCGCACAGCTTGGGAATTGCGCCGAATATCGCAAACAGATTGATATACGACAGGGTTTTGGTGTCTAAATTTTTCATAAGCAGATGCTCTCCTTACGTTGCCGTTTGGCTTTTTCTGCCAACAGTATATCATAAAAAAAAGGCGCTGTCAAGAAAATGCGGCAAAACCGTGCCGCACTTTTTTCTTTTTTCGCCGCGCACCGTCATCCTGCATAAAACGGCCGTGCGAATTTCGTGCAAAACGAACAAATCTTTTTTCGGGAAAATGCCTTGCAAATTGAAGCACGGCGTTGTATAATGATGTCACCCAAACCCTTCGCAAATCCGATATAAAAAGGAGAAGTGTTATGAAGAATCTGCTCGGAAAAGCCCATGACGCCGCCTTTTGGCAGGATGTCAGAGAAAAGAACTGCTACCGCACCTGGCGCGAGGAGCTTTTGCAGCTCTACCGAAAGGAATGTGAGTCCGATACCATTCCCGACCTCAGATACAGCGCGTACAAGCTCTACTGGGTCACAGGGGATCGCGGCATCTACGAGGGACATTATTTTGCACGCCGCCGTGCTCTGAGCGCCGCCGCACTGCTTTCGCTGCTCTATCCCGAAGAAGCCTCCTACCTTGAAAAAGCACAGGACCTTTTGTTCTGCGTCTGTAACGAATATTCCTGGTGTCTGCCGGCGCATCAGGGTGCGCTTGATACGGTGGACTCCACGCGCATTGATCTGTTTGCCGCTGAAACCGGCTTTGCCCTCTCGGAAATCTATACCCTTTTGGGCGAGCGCCTGGATCCCTTGATCCGCGGCCGCATTCTGCACGAGCTGGATCGCCGCATGTTCAATCCATTCCTCGAAAAAGAGCCCTACCGCGACGCCTTTTGGGAGGGCGCACCGCACAACTGGGCATCGGTCTGCATGGGCTCGGTGGCCTGTGCTATGATGCTGATCCGCCCGGAAAATGCAAAAGGATGCATCCCTCGCTTTGAGCGTACCATGACCACTTATCTTGGCGGTCTGTCCGACGACGGCATCTGCTCGGAGGGCGTCGGCTACTGGCACTACGGCTTTGGCTTTTTTACCGTATACGCCGACCTGGTTCGCACGTTTACCGACGGCGAGGTCGACTGGTTCAAGAACGACAAGGTCAAGCGGGTTGCAGCCTTCATGCAGAAGATGTACCTTTCCGGCATGGCGACCGTCAGCTACGCCGACGGCTCTCGCGCCAACCGCTATCATCTGGGACTTCTGCACCGCCTGAAGGCCGAATATCCCGACGATATTTTGGTTTACTCCCCCGAATATTCTTATAACTACGCCGGCTGCGCTCGCTTCTGCCTGCATCTGCGTGCTGCGACTTGGTTGGACGAGCAGCTTTACAACGATCCATCCCCTATTGATGCAGAAATGACGTATTACGCGCCTTCCCTGCAATGGATGATCGTCAAGCGCGCCACCTACGGCTTTTCTGCCAAGGGTGGCTCCAACGCCGAGCTGCACAATCACAACGACGTCGGCTCCTTTATCTTCGCCAAGGACGGCGTGCAGTGCCTGTGCGACATCGGTTCAGGCGCCTACACCCGCCAGTATTTTGACAGCAAGCTGCGCTACACTATCCTTGAGTGCTCCTCCCGCTCGCACAGCGTGCCGCTGATCGGCGGCTGCGAACAGGTGGTCAGCGGCGCGGGACATCTGCAGGCGCTGCAGGAGAGTGAGCAATACGTCGGCGGCGCGGCGCACACCCGAGACGTGGTGTATGCGGACGGCGTGCTTTCCATGGACATTGCCCTGGCATACCGTGCTGCAGGTCTTGACAAGCTGCAACGCACCTTTGACTGCGCGGATGACTGCGTCACGCTGACCGACGAGGTGATCTACACGGGACAAGACAGCGTGGTGGAGCGACTGGTCTCGCTGTTTGAGCCGATCGCCCTGGACGATCACACGCTGCGCGTCGGCACGGCGACCGTCACCTTCGACCCGGCGCTTTGCGATTATGCGCTGCACAGCGAGCCTCTCACCACAACAGGCGCGCCCTGCTATATGATGGATTTCATCCTCAAGGCAGGCGTGCATAAGGTTACGTTTATGATGAGATAAGTGATTACTTTTCAAAAGGAGCTTCCCTGCCAAGGTCAAGAACCTTCCCGTAATATACGCAAAAGCCCGGCGGCATCCGCTGGGCTTTTGTTCTTTATATCATTCTTCGGACGCATCATCGTCCAAGGGCTGGGCCTCGGCAGCAGGCGCGCCGTTCCCCGAGCGACGGTTCGCCAAGGGATTCATATCCATGGCGTGCTCCATGTTGGCATCGCTGATGTGAGTGTAAATCTGAGTGGTGTTGAGCTGCTCATGGCCAAGAATGTCCTTGAGCACACGCACGTCCACCTGCCCTGACTGATACATCAGCGTCGCGGCGGTGTGGCGCAGCTTGTGAACCGAGTAATGCTTGGCCTCAAGTCCCGCCATCTCCAGATATTTATAGACAATATGCTGCACCGTCTTGACGCTGATGCGCTGCGAGCGGTTGCTCAAAAACAGCGCACGCGTGGGAAGATTGGCGTATTTGGGTGAGCTGCGTTCCTCCAGCAGCATCTGCAAGGCGTCACGGCAAGCACCGTTGAGATAGACGATACGCTCCTTGGAGCCCTTGCCCACCACGCGCATGGAGCGCAGCAGCGGATCGATGTCGTTGAGGTTGATGCCGACCAGCTCCGACAGACGAATGCCGCAATTGAGAAACAGCGTCAGCATGGTAAAGTCGCGCTGACGGTTGGGCGACTCGGTATCGTTTTGCACCGCCTCCAGAAGCGACAGGCTCTCCTCCAACGAGAGCACCTTGGGCAGCGTTTTCTTGGGCTTTGGCGACTCGATATTCTGCGCCGGATTGTGCTCAAAGTAATTGCGCTTGTTGACAAGATAATTGTAAAGCTGCTTGATGGCCGACAATTTTCTCGCCTTGGCAGACCAGCGGTTGCCGCGCACGTTGCCGGTGTACATCAAAAAATCGTAGATCTGCGAGGTCGTGATAGCCGAAATGCGAGCAAGATCCATGCCGGACACGTCAATCTGCGTAAAGAGATCCGACTCGACCGGGATGTCCTGCTCCTTGGCGATCAGGTAGCGAAAGAACGTCCGCAGATCAAAAAGATATTCATTGACCGTCTTGGGAGAGCAGCCCTGAATGCCCAGCTTGTAGGACGCAAACTCTCGCACGATAGGCGCAAATTCAGCAGGGGAAACTTCGTATGGCATGATCTTCCTCCTTAATTTTTAACAGAGTTTGAACAATTTGTATTAGTTTCGTGATGAAACTGTAAACAATTATAAAAAGACTTGCATTTGTGTGAAAATTCCATTATAATATAAGCGGAAATTTATACAACGGCAGAATATTCGTATCTGCCGATTTTAAGAACGGGGTTGGATCTATGAAACACTTTCTTCGAGAACACTCATACGATGCGGTCAAGCTGCTGGTAACCCAGTGCGCCATCTCCATGTTTGGCTTTGTGCTGACTCTGGCATCCGGCATGATCGACAGCGATGCGCTGCGCACCGGCTGCAGCATCTTCGCCGTGTTGTTCTATCTGTTTTTAATTTATACCAGCATTTGGGAGCTGGGTGCCAAGGACGGCCTTTCCGTGCAGTACGGTCACAAGGAATATCGTCCCCTGACCGGGCTTTGGATTGGTCTTCTGGCCAACGCCCTCAACTTTTTGCTGGCGATCGGCATTCTTCTTGGAACCGCGCTGCCGAGCATTGAATTTTTCGGCAACATCGGCGGCGGCAGTAAGTTCCTCTCGCTCATCCTGCAGGGCATGTACAGCGGTCTTCTGGCACTCAAGGTCGGCTCGACAGCACTGAATGCCTATGTGTTTTCCTATTTTCTCATCCCGCTGCCTGCCATCGCAGCCACTGCGGCGGCTTACTACTTCGGTCTGAAGAACAAGCGCTTTACGCGCCTGTTTGATCTCAAGAACGACACCAAGCGCAAATCGTGACGCGAAAAGAAGGATAGCACCATGACAGCAACAACCCAAACCATTCTTTCTGCGTATCAGGTGCGCAAGAGCAAGGCACAAAAACGCGCCTTCGCAGCATATCTGAAAGAGATCGCCGAGCAAAACGGTTATACCTACCGCGAGGAGCGTGGCTCCTTCGGTGCGACCAACCTGATCGTTGGCGACCCGAGTCGGGCAAAATTTCTTTGCACGGCGCACTACGACACCTGCGCGCGCCTTCCCTTCCCGAATTTCATCACACCCAAGCGGTTTGATATTTATCTTTTGTATCAGTTGCTTCTGACCGTACTGCTTCTGCTTCCGGCAGCAGTCGTGCTGTTTGGTCTGCCCACCCTGCTTTTGCTGTTGGGCGCTTCCGACGCAGCGGCCTTCGGCATCGGCGGCTTTGTTGCCTACCTTGCGCTGATTGCCACCATGCTTTTGATTTTGGTGGGACCGGCCAACAAGCACACCGCCAACGACAACACCTCCGGCGTGACCGTGCTGGTGGACACCATGCTTGCCATGCCGCCCGAGCTGCGCGATCAGGTCACTTACGTATTCTTCGATTTAGAGGAGGCTGGTCTGTTCGGCTCGGCATCCTACCGCGCCAAGCATAAAAAGGAAACCAAGCGCCAGCTGCTGATCAACTTCGACTGCGTGTCGGACGGTGACCATCTGCTGCTGGTGCTGCGCAAAGGAGCCCATCGCTTCGCCGACACCTTAGCCGAGGCTTTCCCTGCCGAGGACGGCAAGCTGCAGCGCGAAATTTGTCGGCGCGGTGTGTTCTACCCCTCCGACCAGAGCAATTTCCCCTGCGGCGTCGGCGTAGCGGCACTCAAAAAGAGTCGCAAGCTGCACATTTTGTACATGAATCGCATTCACACAAGACGCGACACCGTCTACGAGGCGGAAAACATTTCCTATCTCAAAAACGGCTGCATTCGCCTGGCAGCGCTGCTTTCCGAGCAAGAAAATATGTGACTTTTACCCGTTCGGGGCTGGTTCATTGACATGATCCGGCCCCGAACGCATTATTTTAAGAATGATTTTTCAAATGCCATGCGCGATAGCGTTGAATTGCAATGTGACGCGCCAGCAAAAGAAGCAGTAGTGCGATGATGATCATAGCCACCGTATAAATGCTGCTGCCGACCGAGGACTCGATCTTGAGCTCCTCCCAAAGGCGGTTTTGCAGCGACTGCGTCTCTACATCCAGCATGGCGTAGGCCTGCGTGTCCAGCGTACTAAGATCGGGATAGAGAATATCGTACGCGCCGGGACGGAAATCCTCCAGGTAGGCGCGATAGTCATCGTTCTCACGAACAAGCATATGCGGGCTGGCATAACAGATATACTCCGCATTGGCAATGGCAATCTCCTCGCTGAGCATAAAGTTGATGTATGCCTCGGCGACATCCTTATGCTGCGCACAGGAGGGAATACACATCGCATCGGTAAAAATGTTAGTGCCCTCGGAGGGGTAGTAGAAATCCAGGTCGCTATTGCTGTCGTACATGGTGAGATAGTCGCCGGCATAGTAGGCGGCGATGGCCGCGGACGCGCCCTTCATCTTGTTGAAAATCTCGTCCATGACGTAGCCCTGCACGATCGGCTTCTGTGCCTTGAGCAGCTCCAGTGCCTCTCTCCACTGCGCCTCGTCGGTGGTATTGACGTCAATATCGTGCCAATACATGGCCGTGCCAAAGGCATCACGGGCGTTATTGAACTGCAAAATCTTACCCTGGTATTTTTCGTTCCACATCAGATCCCACGAGCCGGTGTCCGCCTCATCGACCATGGTGGTATTATAAATAATACCGACCAAGCCGTAGGTATAGGGCACGGAATAGATATTTTGCGGATCGTAAAAGAGATCGCGCATATCCGGTGCGATATACTGATAGTTGGGAATGTTGTCAAAATTCAGCGGCAGCAGCATGTCCTCATTGATCATGCGCTCGATCATATAATCCGAGGGAATGACCACGTCGTAGCCCGTCGCACCACTGCGCAGCTTGGCGTACATATCCTCGTTGGAGGCGTAGGTGGTGTAATTGACCTGCACGCGCTTCCCGTAGGTTTCGTAATAATACTCCTCAAACGCAGCGTTGACATCCAGCGTTCCCTCCGAGCCGTCGGAGATATACTCTCCCCAGTTATACACGTTGAGCGTGATAACCTCCTCGCCGCAGCCGCCAAGGAGCAAAAGCGTCGCGCACAGAGCAAGTGCCGTAAAACAAAGCTTAAACCATTTCATTTTTCAGCACCGCCTTTGGTCAGTTTTTCGCGCCAGCGGCTCAAAAGCTCACTCAGCTTCACCTTCAGGTGGTCGCCCTTCTGATCGGACAGATTGGACAGAAGCAGCAGCGCCATGATAGCCACGATCATCAAGGTGGACAGCGCGTAGATATCAGGCTTGACCTCCTTCTTGGTCATGGAATAGATCAGAATGGGAAGCGTCTGGAATTCGCTGCCGGAGCAGAAATAGGAGATAACAAAGTCGTCCAGCGACAGAGTGAACGCCATGATAAAGCCGGTAATAACACCGGGCATGATGTTGGGCAGCTCGACCTTCAAAAAGGATTGCATCGGCGTGCAGCCCAGATCCAGCGCCGCCTCAGGCAGGTGGCGATCCATCTGTCGGAACTTGGGCGCCACGTTCACCAGCACGTACGGCAAATTGAAAGTGATGTGCGCGATCAGAAGCGTCCAGAAATTCAGCTTTTCGCTCAGATGCAGCATATTACCCACGAAAACGAACAGAAGCATGAGAGAAACACCCGTTACAATATCGGGGTTCATCATGGGGATGTTGGTCACCGAGGTCCAAAGGCCCTTGGCAAAGCGGGAGCGCATACGATCCAGGCCAAAGGCCGCCATGGTGCCGATCAAGGTCGACAAGAGCGCCGAGGTCAGCGCCAGGATCAGCGTATTTTTGAGCGCGGCAAACGTCTCAGCACTGCGGAACAGCTCCGCGTACCAGTACAGAGAAAAGCCGGTAAAGACACCGGTATTGTTTGTGCTGTTAAAGGAAAACAGCATCAAAACCAGGATAGGCACGTACAAAACGGCCAGAATCAGCGCAATATAGGTACGGGAAAGTGCTTTCATACGATCACCGTCCCTTCGTCATCCGAGAAATGTGTCATAATGGCCATCGAAATCAGAATGAGGATCATCATAACCAGCGACAGCGACGCACCCACGTTATAGGTGCTGGGATTCTGGAACTGGCGCTCAATGGTATCACCGATCATATCAAACGTACCGCCGCCCAGCTTCTGCGAAATATAGAAGGTAGAGATGCAGGGCACAAACACCATGGTAATGCCGGAGATGATACCCGACACCGACAGCGGCAGAATGACCAGCGTCATGGTACGCCAGCCGTTACAGCCCAAATCACCTGCGGCCTCAATATAGCGGTTGTCCAGTTTGGAGATGACCGAATGAATAGGCATAACCATGTACGGCAGGAAGTTATACACCATACCGAAGATAACGGCAGGTGCCGTACCGACGATATGCAACTCGCCAAGACCGAGGGCGCCGAGCAGATGATTGAGAAATCCGCCGTCGTCCAGAATAGCCATCATCGAATAGGTGCGGATCAAAAGATTCATCCACATCGGCAGCATCAGAAGCATCATCAGAACCTTCTGGGTCTTGGGCGCGCATTTGGAAATGCAGTAAGCCAGAGGATAGCCGATCAGAAGGCACAAAACGGTCGCAATGATCGACATGCAGACCGACAGCCAGAAGGTTTCGGTATGCTCGGCCAGCGCCGTGATATTTTCCAGCGTGAAGGTGCCGTCCGCCGTGGTAAACGCATAGTAGCAGACAAACACAAGCGGCGCAATGATAAACAGCACCGACCACACCATGTGCGGCGATGCGGCCGCTTTAGCAAAGAAGGAGCCCTGCCGTGCAGGCGGAGGCACCGAGGTAGCTTTCCGACTCATGCCTCACCCTCCTCGTCCGTCTCCTCCGTGTTGGTGGAGAGCTCTTCAAACTCATCCGAGAAGGAGGAATAGTCATCGAACATGTTGGAATATTCGGACTTCTTCATAATATGAATGGCATCCGGCTCAATGTACAGACCGATGCTCTGCTCGGGAGCAACGTAATCCGAGGTTTCGATCATCCACTTAAAGCCGGACACGTCGACGATGATCTCGTAATAGTCGCCCTTGAAGGTAACCGAGCTGACGACACCGCGCAGCATTCCCTTCTCCGGCGCGACCACATCCACGTCCTCGGGGCGCACGACAACATCCACCTGCTCGCCCGTCGCGTAGCCGCCATCCACGCAGTCAAACGTGTGTCCGGAGAACTTGACGCGATAGTCCGCGAGCATAACGCCGTCAACAATGTTACTCTCGCCGATAAAGTCGGCAACAAAGGCGTTGATCGGTTCATTGTAAATATCGGTCGGCGAGCCGATCTGCTGAATGCAACCGTCTGCCCTGACCACCACCTTATCCGACATGGAGAGAGCCTCCTCCTGGTCGTGGGTAACGTAGATAAAGGTTATGCCCGTCTTCTTTTGCATATTCTTGAGCTCGACCTGCATATCCTTGCGCAGCTTGAGATCAAGCGCGCCCAGGGGCTCGTCCAAAAGCAGCACGCGAGGATGATTGATCAGCGCGCGTGCAATGGCAACTCTTTGCTGCTGACCGCCTGAGAGCGTGGTCACCTTGCGATGCTCGAAGCCGCGCAGATTGACCATGGCCAGCATGTCGCGCACCTGCGTCACAATCTCGCGCTCCGGAATCTTTTTCAGGCGCAGACCAAAGCCAATGTTCTCAAACACGTTGAGATGCGGAAACAGCGCATATTTTTGAAAGACCGTATTGACGTGGCGTTCATAAGGCGGAACGTCGTTGATGCGTTTGCCATCGAACAGCACATCACCTGTGTCGGGAGTCTCAAAGCCACCGATGATGCGCAGCGTGGTCGTTTTGCCGCAGCCCGAGGGGCCAAGCAGCGTCACAAATTCCTTGTCCAGAATATCCAGATCGATGTGATGAAGGATGGTCTCGCCGTCAAACGATTTGGAAATATCCTTGAGGCTGATGATGATTTCATTGCTCATTTCACAAAAAACCTCCATACCGCAATGCAGTGTAGAATCGCCTTGGAACGCACGCTGATGAGGCGCAAAAGGGGTTCATGGGGCTAATACCCATATTGTATCACATATTGCGCAAAAATGCAAGAAATTTTGCGCAATTTTTGAAAATTCGTGATTATTTCCTGTCTGACACGATTTTCGGGGATATTTCGGCGTTATTCCCGAAATTTGTACAAAAATCTCCCGTTTCGAGCCGTTTCGAACAAGAAATCTCCCGAATTCAAAAATGTGCAGCGCGAAAAATTGTTTTTTGACACGTTTGACAAAAATATTAAAACGGCATCTTGACTTGGTGCAAAATTCATGATATAATGCCCATAACAGCGTTCTAATGCAAAGGAGAACACGCACATGAAGGTACACGCCGGTCAATACGAGCTGTTTTACAATCCCTCCACACACGAAAAAGAGCCGTGGTACATCAACGATCACTGCATCATCCGCGGCGAGGATGGGTGGCACCTTTTTGGTATCACACACAAGGAGCCTGCCGATCCCTTGGATGAGCGCTGCTGCGCGCACGCTGTCGGCAGCTCGCTCTCCGATCGCGCCTGGAAAAAGCTGCCCTTCCCTATCGTCACCGACAACGCAAGGGGCGAGGCTCATTTCTGGGCACCGCACGTCATTTGGTATCAGGGGCTTTACTATATGTACTGGTGTGCCGGCAGTCTGGTCGGACACGACCGCTATCAGCTGATGGTCGCCACCTCCCCCGATCTGCACACCTGGACGCGCGTGGACGAGGTCAACCCCATCATGATCGACGGCTTTGACGCGCGCGATCCGATGGTGCTGCGCGTTGGCGATCGCTGGCTGCTGTACTACACCGCAACCTCTGCCGCACAAGGAGGTAACTATCTGGTGGCTTGCCTTGAGAGTACGGATCTTCTGCACTGGGGAAATAAACGCATTGTCTTTACCGACCCGACGGTCGGCGCCGTCGGCGGTCCGTGTGAGTCTCCCTTTGTCGTTCCATACAAGGGGAAATATTATCTGTTTATCGGGCCGCGCGACGGCGTTTACAGCAAGACCTCTGTCTTTGAGAGCGACGATCCGCTCGCCTTTTCGATTGAGCATAGGGTCGGCGACCTGCCTGCCCACGCTGCCGAGGTCATCCGAGATGACGACGGTCAATATTATACCACCCGTGCCGGATGGGGTGAGGGCGGCGTTTATATCGCGCCGCTGTATTTTGAGGAATGAAGCTCCCTGCCATGGTTTTTCGTCGCCGCTGTCGCAAATCATAATTTTTTTCACATTTTTACAAAAAAGGGCTTGACATTTTGAAAATTTGTGATATAATATTCGTGTTGCAATAAGCGACACGCGAGAGTGGCGGAACTGGCAGACGCGCACGTTTGAGGGGCGTGTGGTTCACACCGTACGGGTTCAAGTCCCGTTTCTCGCACCAAAGAAAGCAGGATGGATTTTTCCATTCTGCTTTCTTTCGTTCAAGCTAACCGATGCAGAACCCCTCTGATCCGCAGGATCGGGTTGTTTTGCGCTAAGCCGAAGTTAAAAACAGATGTTCCTTGGGCGCAAAACGGGGTTCGTAAGTCCCGTTTTTTGTATTGCTCTTTTGCGGACCGTCGAGGACGCCGGTCCCTACAGGGTAGGCGGCGCAAAACAGGGTTCGTAAGTCCCGTTTCAACGAGGGGGGAGGAACCATCTCAAACTCCCGAAAGGGCGACCGAATATAGGTTGCGCGGTATTTCAAGCAAATCGCCGGTCGCCCGCAAAACGCAAGCGTTTTGCCTTTTATGAAGATTAGATTTTATCAGCCTCCACACCTCCCACCTTCCTTGGCTGGGCGCAACTTCACAAGCTCACAAAAACTGAACACAACTCAACTGCATGGTTATTGCAATTTTATAAATGATATGTTATAATATGGTAGAATCTATCAAGGGGGAATAAAAGTATGTTAAATAATCTTTTGAAATCTTTGTTTACCGACGAAACATTATATGGATTCGTTGGAATCGGTGAACAACTCCGCCTACAAAGCGGCTGTAGATGTGCTCTTGTGACCCTCCTCCCTTTCCCAGATATGGATAAGAAATATCGCCCCGACGAGTTCTTCATTATGAACGAAGAACTTTCAAAGATGCACGCCAAAAAAATCAACGAAATCAAAAAATATTTAGATGCACAGCACATAGCCTATGCTTCCCCTCCGGCGGGCCCCAAGAACGACGGCGAGTATCGCGCTGATTTTTCATACAAGTGGGCGGCTATTCATGCGGGGCTTGGCTTCATCGGAAAGAACGATGTTTTCGTTCACTACAAATTTGGGCAAAGAGTGCGAATATCTTGTTTACTAATTGATATAGAAGCACCTCAGAGTCAATATGTGGTTGAGAGTAAATGCGGTGATTGCAATTTATGCGTCCAAGCTTGTCCGCATCACTACATATCCGGTAAAGAATGGAGCGAAAGTGCTTGCAGAGAAGATTTAGTAGATTTCAAGAACTGTGCGACCAAAAGCAAGCATTTTGGCGAAGGTAAAAAATATTTGTGCTGTCACTGCGTGATGGCTTGCCCTTGGCATACAAAACAAGAATAAACGACAAAACACGGAGGTTCCCATGGTCAAAACGCTTTACGTATCCGATCTTGACGGCACGCTATTACGGCGCGACGAGACGCTCTCGCGCTTTACCGTTGACACCATCAACGCGTTGGTTGAGCGCGGCATGATTTTTTCTTACGCCACGGCGCGCTCGCTTGTCACGGCAAGCAAGGTGACGGCCGGCTTGTCCACCAAAATCCCCGTCATCATTTACAACGGCTCGTTCATCAAGCAAAGCGGCACGGGAGAAACACTGCTCTCCAATGCCTTCACGCAGGCACAGTCTGATGAGATCATCGATTTTCTGCTGCAGCGCGAGGTTTTCCCTATCGTCTATGCCATGATCGGCGGCGTGGAGAAATTCTCCTACTGCGCCGACCGCGAGAGCCGCGGCACCAAGCTTTTCAACGACACCCGACGCGGCGACGTACGCGACAACCCTACCGTCTCGCCAACTGATCTGTTCCGCGGCGAGGTCTTTCACATCACCTGCATTGACGAGGAGGAAATCCTTCGTCCCATCTACGAGCATTTCAAGGACACCTACCAATGCATTTTCCACCGCGATATATACAGCGGCGAGCAATGGCTGGAAATTCAGCCGATCGAGGCGACCAAGGCCAAGGCCATCCGTGCGCTTGCCAAGCTGCTGGGCTGTGACCGTATTATCTGCTTCGGCGACGGCAAAAACGATATTTCCATGTTTGAGATCGCCGACGAGTGCTACGCTGTGGAAAACGCCGATCGCGCGCTCAAGGCCATCGCCACCGCCATCATCGGCAGCAACGAGCAGGACGGCGTGGCACGGTGGTTGGGAGAGAATTTCAAAATTCAGAAAAAAGGAGAACATCATGCTAACATATGAGCTTGTCAATCCTATCTTCAATAAATGGATTGATATATTAAGACTCAAGAATGCTTGGGATATCAAGTTAGAGCTGATTGATGATGAAAGCTTTTGGAAAACAGGAGATTTCAAGATAGACCCCGATGACAGAAAAGCAATACTCATGTTAAACGCCACAAATCCCAAACAAGAAAATTTTGAAGAAGTCATCATTCACGAATTGCTTCACTTGAAGTTATATCCCTTAGACCAACTCACCGAAGGCTTAATCGAAGGACATTATCAACCCGATACACCTGAATATGATACCATTTACAGACAGTTTATGACCATGCTGGAGCAAACGGTGGAAGAAATGACTAAGTGCTTTTTGTTGTACCAGGGCGATGACAAGCAGCTCTCGTTTGGCCGTTGCCAGACCATGAAAAGCTTCAACGAGCTGTACAACGGACTCAAAGCACTATAAACCGGCGAAAAAACACCCCTGCAACCAACAATTTGACGGTATGTAAAGTCATGTTGCGGAAATGTAAATTCGATGCGGTGGTGCTTGACGGTGTTTTTTGCTACAATAAAGGCACCACAACCAAGGGAGGATTTCACCATGAGATTACCGGACAAGATCATAACGCTCAGAAAGGCGCGCGGTTGGTCACAAGAGGACTTCGCGGAGAAGCTGGACGTATCCCGGCAGGCGATCAGCCGTTGGGAAAACGGCACGGCGTTACCCGATGCACAGAATATTCTGCAGATCAGCAAGCTGTTTGGCGTTACCACAGATTATCTGCTCAATGACGACTATCAAAGCGACAGCGATATCCCCGCCGTACAGACTGCGGCAAAGGAAACCGCGGATATGCTTTCAAAAAAGAAACGCCAGCATCTCATTGCCGCAATTTGCTTCACAATAGCGTGGTTTTGCTGGCTGATCAGTGTAGCGACCTATCAGAGCCAGCTTCAATTAGGAATTTCCTGCGCCTGCCTTGGCCTTTGCGCTGTCAACGCAGTCATGCAATTCACCCTGTTTTTCAAAAAAAGATAAGATACGTGCAGCGCAAACCCATCCGACAGAGAACGCCGGCAGGCCTTGAAAACCTGCCGGCATTTATGATTGGTATTTTTTTACCGATTCAGCCACCAGATTCCTGCGTTGAGATAGCCGGCGAAGGCGACCCAGACGGCATAGGGAATTTGCAGATAGGCGGCCGTCGGCGAGATTTTGCGATACTGCAAAATGGTGACGAGAATCAAAATCCACAAGGCGATCAGCCACACAAAGGAGAAGCCGAACAGCCGGAAATTGAAAAACAAAATGCTCCAGGTGAAGTTAAACGCCAGGCTGACGGCATAAGCGGCAAGGCCGGACTGCGCGGCCTCGATGTCCTTTTCGCGGTTCGCCCAGATGATGGCCGAGCTGACGCCCATCAGAATGTAAAGCAGCGTCCAGACGATGGGAAACAGAATCGCGGGCAGCGAGAGCGGCGGTGTCCGCACCTCGCTGTAAATCTGCATGTTGCCTCTGGTCAAAAGCGCCGACAGACCCCCAATGGCCAGTGGAATGGCAATCGCAATGGCGAAAATTTTCAAATTGCGCGCAGTGTCTTGTCGCATCCTGTTCTCTCCCCTTTTTGAATTGGTATGGAACTATCCTATGCGAAACGTGCAGAATTTATGCGTGTCACCCTTGACAATCCCCCCTCAATTTGCTATAATATTGCACAGCAATTCTTTTTCGAGGCAATTATGAAAACTTCCAAATTATACCTGCGCGGCATGAAGGACGGCATCCCGATCGCGCTGGGGTACCTGTCCGTTTCCTTTGGCTTTGGCGTCAGCGCGGTCAGCGGCGGTCTGTCGCCCTTGGAGGCGGTTTTGATGTCGCTGACCAACGTGACCTCCGCCGGACAGATGGCAGGCCTTGCCAGCATCACCGCCGACGGCGCCGTCGTTCTTCTGAAGCGTGCGACCATGCTGGAGGTCGCACTGACCCAGCTGGTCATCAACATCCGCTATTTTCTCATGAGCCTGTCGTTGACCCAAAAGCTGGACGGCGGCTTTACCCTTCCCCATCGCCTTCTGACCTCCTTTGGCATCACCGACGAGATCTTCGGTGTCGCGTCCTCCCAAAAGGGCGACATATCCCCGCGCTATCTCTACGGTCTGATCTTTCTGCCCGTTCTCGGCTGGACGCTGGGAACGCTGCTTGGTTCGGTCGCCGGCACCATTCTGCCCGACTCGCTCAAGCACGCGCTGGGCATTACCATCTACGGCATGTTCGTTGCCATCGTCGTCCCTCCCGCAAAGCAGGATCGCGGTGTGCTGATCGCGTCGCTTTTGGCGATCGCCGTCAGCTGCGCCATCGCGTTTGTTCCTCTCTTTGACTTCATCACCTCCGGCTTTGCCATCATCATCGCGGCGCTGGTCGGCGCTGTGGTGGCCGCTATCCTGCGTCCGATCGACGTGGCGGACGAGGGTGAGAAAGGAGGCGCGCAATGAGAGCCAATCTGACCGTTTGCGCCTACATTCTCGTCATGGCGGCAGTAACCTACCTCATCCGCATGACACCCTTCGTGCTGTTCCGCAAGAAGATCAAATCCCGTTTTATCCAGAGTCTACTGTACTACCTTCCCTACGCCGTGCTCAGCGCCATGGTCATTCCGTCCGTCTTTTCCTCGACGGGCAGCGTACTGACCGCCGCCGTCGGCCTTGCTGTTGCCGTCATTCTGGCGTTCGCCAAGCAATCACTGCTTGTGGTTGCGCTGGGTGCCGCCGCTGCCGCCTTTCTGACAGGACTTGTGCAGAACTGGATGCTGTAATTCAACCACCGCTTGAGAAACAAGAGGACGCCTTGATTGACACAGGGCGTCCTTTATGTTATAATGGATGCAGTAAAAAGCAAGGAGATATCGCCATGAACATCGGACAAAACATCAGAACGCTGCGCACCCGGGCAGGTATGACGCAGGAGCAGCTGGCAGGGCAGCTGGGAGTTACCTATCAAGCAGTCTCGCGTTGGGAAACGGGGGCCAACACGCCTGACATTTCGCTGCTGCCCGCCCTTGCCACCGTCTTTGGCGTGAGCATTGACGCGCTGTTCAACGATCAGTCCGCGCTGCCACCGCTCTCTCTTGACCATATTCCCGACGACGACACCATCCGTGTCATTCAGCTGCGCGGACGACGCCTGATCGATGTGGCACAGACCTTATCACCTGATTGCCCACCCATTGAGATCGCTTTCCCTCGCAACTGCAACGATGCCACGCAATATTTCAAGGTGGAGGTGCACGGGCACGTGATCGCGGACGGCTCGATCAACGGCGACGTTGTGGCGCATATGAGCGTCAACTGTGCCGATATCAACGGCACGGTGCACTGCCAAGGGGATATTTCCGCGCGGGATATCAACTCCTTGGGGGACATCCATTGCGCCACCATCAAGGACTGCAGAAGGATCAGTTGTCGGGATCTGCATGCTGCAGGCGAAATCCGCGCAGCAAGCATCACCCACAGCAAGATGAACGATCCGCCGACGCTGATGTGATTATGCAATAAGCCTCCGACAAATATTTGCCGGAGGCTCATGCTTTATAATTCGATCTCTGAAATGTGATCAAAAATCCGATTTGCCTTTAACGAAGCAATAATTTTTTCTTTAAGCTTTCCATATGGATGCACCAATTTTCCTGATTGTGAAGCATGATAGCCATATTTCGCACAGCCGCACAAAACAGATTTTCGCTGTGCGCCATACGGAATAGTATCGTGATGCTCCGCATATGACAAAGCTTTTTCAAGGTAAAGACGAGCTTCTTCCGCATTATTTGTGCGCATATGAATTTCTGCGATTTTGATACAAGTATCTGCTTTTTCTGCCAGGGCAGATGCATTATCTTCATATTCATACACAACATCATACAGAGCATTGCTTTTTTTCAAAAGCTCTATTTGCTCCTGCGGATTATAGTGATTAAGCAGCTTCAATATTGATGTTTTGAAACGATAGCAAACCTTTGCAATATCCGTTTCTAAAATATGCGATACTTGCTCCTCCCCCGTCAAAAGATCTGCCAAAACTGCTTGACGCGTTTGCGCCACGGTAGGCAAACGACGAGCTGCTTCAATCCCCTCGTTTTGCCGACCGGCCTTATAATAAGCATAGCAAAGCTCCGTTCTCGCCCAATTCAGGATATGTGGGTCACGGCAATTGATCATGAGATACTCGCCAAGCTCTATGCTTCTTTTGGGATTGATATTTTGTGCGCCGTACACGATCCATGCCATAAGCAAATGGTTATTCGGATACTTCCGTAATCCTTCTTCCGCCCTCCGCACCAATGCAATCTCATCACGAATCATATCATATTTACACAATTCTTCTTGCAAGGCTTCTACATATTTTTTCTCCTGACACAGATCGGCTCCCATCAAAGCATCTATGGTAACGCCGAAAAAGTTTGCAATTTTAGGCAACAGTTCGATATCGGGGTAACACTCTCCGCGTTCCCATTTGCTTACAGTTTGAAAGCTGACGCCCAGGTGCTCCGCGAATGCTTCTTGCGAAAGATTGCTCTCGCGCCTGTTTTTTCTGATATTTTCCGAAAGGTAAAGTTCCATAATAATCCTAAACTCCTAAATCATTATTCAGCGAGCTCTGCTGTGTATATATTCTATCATAAAGCCCAAACAAATTCAATAACGCAAAATTAGAACCGATTTCGCTCATTACGGGAATTTTTCTGCTATTTGTTGATGCTATGCATGCAGAACAGCCTCGGCAAGAGGATTTCCTGCCGAGGCTGTCGATTTATTTTTGATTTTACCCCCGCAACTGCGGGAAGATCAGCTGCGCGTAGGCGGTGCCGTATTTGGAGAAGGAGGTCTTATAGATTTTATTCTCGCTGAGCACGTGCGCCATCCAAAGCGGAATACCGCCGGCGCACTTGAGCTCCATGAGCACCTTACCCGGCTCCAGAATCGGCGTGCCGTAGGCCTCGCTGGTCAAGGAAAGATCCTCGGTACGACACAAAATATGATCGTCAAAGGTGACGCGAAAATCTCCGCCGTCGCGCTCGTAATACGCCTCGCGCTCATAGGAAAGAAAGACTGTCGGGCGCAGCGTTTCATAAAAAGAAATGAAATACGAGATTTCCCGGGCGATCTGACTGTCCTTTACGTCACACGCACCACAAGCCCAATCCATCGCCGCACGCTCCGTCATGGAAATGCGCCGCTTATACACCACGGATTGGTACTTCTTTTTCAGCTCGACAAACACATGGCTGTCCTCGCTTGCCCTTTTGTAGCTGCGGATGCGCAGCTTTTCCTTATAAGCAGGCTTTTCGATGGAACGCCTGATCAGGCGGTAGGTGTCTGTGTCGAAATAAATGTTTCGTATGGTCGTCCTACCATAGTGATCCAGCTCCATATAGGGCTCCATCGCCGCAAGGATACGCTGCTTTTGCTCCAGGGTGAGCATATATTTCAGTTCATACCGTTTGAAAACGCTTTGATAAGCCATATTTACACGATTCTCTCTGTACCCGGAATCAGTCCTCGTCCTCGGCGCTCTCTGCCTCGCCCGTCAGCTCGCGCAGCATTGCATCCGCACTCTTTTTGATCAGAGATGCATAGTAGGAAACGACAATGATCTCCAGCGCGTTGAGTAGTCTCTGCTTAGCACCAAAGACCGGCTCACGGTAGTCAGTCAGCTGCTCCTCTGCTACGCGACGAATGGTAGCACTGTCACACACCTCGCAGCGGGAAAGTGCATCCAACAGCTCGCAAATGACGCCGTACAGCTCGGAATCACTGATAATATCATCGGTGCTGTCCTCCACGTCACCGTTGATATACTCGATCAGCCATGCGATATGGTTGAGCTGCATGCAGGAGCGCAGCATGTTGATCAGGAAAATATGAGCGACCTGATCGATATTATAACGCTTGGAATGCGTCGATGCAACCCAGCCGCGCTTGGTCCAGTTCTGCAACGTGGAGCCATCGATGCCGGCGATCTTGCGAATCTGAGAGAGCATAACGCCGTCGCTCACAATAAAGACCTGCGACAAGAATGCTTTGCCGGTCAGCCCTCCGATCTCCGCTTTCTTTAATTTCGTACCCGGAATGGTATCGTCAATCAGAAGATAGTTCATCCTTTCTGTCCTCCTGTTCTTATATCAGTCATGCGGCGTTTGGTCATAGCCGCGCGATTTGTACTATTGTAATTATTATATAACATCATCGTGCGATTGTCAAGTGCGTACTTGCCTTTTTCTTGCATTTGAAACAAAAAGTTTACAAATTCATAAAAAATTTCGCCCTCGCATACCTTATCAAACAACAAGGTGCGGAGGCGGATATGGGGGAGATTGCGGTTTTATTGCTGGCCATTGCCTTTCATGGCGGTGGGCACGTGTTGGCGGCGCGGCTATGCAACGTTCGTATGGGGCGGATATGCCGCAGTGCGACCGGGCTGCGGCTGATCACGCAAGACGCGCTGTTTCCGACGTACGGCGTGGAGCTGATCATCGCGCTGGGTGGGCCCTGCGGCAATCTGCTCGGAAACGCGCTATTATACGCGGTCGCATGGCACCTTGATGCATCGATCGTATGGGAAGTATGCCGCGGTGTTTTGCCGATCTCACTATTTTTAGGCGTGTGGAATTTGTTGCCCATTGAGGGTTTTGACGGTGGGAGAATTTTGCGGTGTCTACTGTTGCAGCGAGGCATCACGCTACGGGCGGCAGACCGTGCTTTGGCGTTCTGCTCGGTGATATTCTTTTGCCTTTTTTGGATGCTGTCGATGTATTTGCTGCTGCGAACGGGACGGGCGTTTTCTTTGTTTTGGTTTTGCGTGCAGCTGTTTTGGGGATGTTGGCAGCGGGAGGGGGGAAGGATTTAGATGGTGCGAACATAGCGTTCTACCTATTGTTAATTCATTGCCGATTTCTTTGACCCGCGTCAAAGAAACCGGCGAAAGAAAACGCGTACAAGGGGGACACCCCCTTGTACATCCCCCGGGTGCGGTGCGCTTTTTGTCCGTGTGGGACTAAAGTTTTTAGTACGTACGCTTCGCTGCTATTCCTTTGCGCAGAGAAAATGTCTTACTTGGCAGGAGTTGGCGCCTTCGACAACTCGTTCCGCCGCAAAGCAAATAATTGTCTATCTATTGCTATTGGAGCAAGAGGTCCCAATAGGACGATACCGTTTGCTGATACAGAACAGAACCGCTGCAAATTCAGCCGATAATTTTCCCAAAAGTTTTTTGAAGGGGAGCGCGAGGGGGAACTTTTGTAGACAAAAGTTCCCCCTCGCACCTATCAAAACTTAAAATACTTCTTCGCGTTGTCGTAGCAAACGCCGTTGACAAGATCGGCCAGCATTTCCTCGTCGTCGGGAAGCAGGCCGGCGTCTACCCAGCCGCCGAGAATACGGCACCAGATGCGACGGAAATACTCGTGGCGCGGATAGGACATAAAGCTGCGCGAGTCGGTCAGCATACCAAGGAAGTTACCGATGCCCGATAGATTTGCGTAGGAACGCATCTGCGCGTCCATACCGTCAATGTTATCGTTAAACCACCATGCACTTCCCTGCGTGACGGTGGGCATGCCATCCTTGCCCTGGCAGCCTTGCTCACCGGCGCAGAAGCTGCCGCAAAGAGCACCGACTGCCGCGTTGTCGACCGGGTTGATGGAGTACAGCACCGTGCGAGGCAGAGCGTCGTTCTGATTGAGATAATTGAGCAGCGATGCCAGAGAGGCGATGCAGTTCTGACCGTGAATGGTGTCAAAGCCGCTGTCAGGGCCCAGCTTTTCAAACATGACGCGGTTGGGATTGCGGAAAACGCCAAAGTGCATCTGCAGCACCATGCCGCGCTTTTTGTATTCCTGACCGAGGAAACGGTTCATCTGCGTCTGGAACAAAGACAGCTCCTCGTCGCTGACCTCGCATCCGTCGCTGGCGAGCGCCTTTTTGAAGATCTCGTTGGCAGCGTAAGGATTGGGACGGGCAAAGCGGACAAAATTGTCCATGCCGTGGTCAGCCGTCTTGCAGCCCAGCGCACAGAAACGGTCAAGAGACGCGGACAGTGCCGCGCACAGAGAATCCAAGTCGGTGATCTCCACACCGTTGGCAGCGCCAAGGCGTGCAATATACTCGGTAATACCGCGGCGCTCAATATTCATCGCCTTGTCGGGACGGAAGGCCGGTAATACAGTGACGGCAAAGCCCTCGTCGGCAAGCGCCTTGTGATGCTCCAGCGAGTCGGCGGGGTCGTCGGTCGTGCAAACCAGCGTGACACCCGAATCCACCATCATCTGTCGTGCGCTCATACCCTGCAGCTTCTCCGCGGTGATGCGCCAGATCTCGTCACAGTTTTTTTCGTTGATGGTTAGGTCGCAGCCAAAGAAACGGCGCAGCTCCAGATGGCTCCAATGGTACAGAGGATTGCCTGCCAGCTTGGGCATGATGGTGCAATACGCGCGGAAACGATCGTAGTCCGACGCATCGCCCGTGATATATTTCTCATCCACGCCGCAGGAACGCATGGCGCGCCACTTATAGTGATCGCCGTACAGCCAGGCCTCGGTGATATTGGAAAATTTCTTATCCTGTGCGATCTCGGCAGGCGAGAGGTGGCAATGATAATCGATGATGGGCAGCTTCTCTGCATACTCGTGGTACAGACGGACTGCTGTGGGCGTGTCCAGGAGAAAATCAGCATTCAAAAATTTTTGAGCCATGGTGGGTTCCTTTCTTTGCGGCAAAAGTCTGGTTTTCCATGATTTCATCTTGACTTTTGGCCGTTTTTATGGTATGATAAATAGATTGCATTTGAGCAGGAGGCAAACCTTTGCCTTCCTCTTTAATATTCTACCACATCGGGCTCGTTTTTGCAAGTCCTATCTTAACATTTCGTAAAAAATATCAGGGATCCCAAACGCGATACATCGCGTTTGATCCTCCCTTGGGTCGGATTTCGACTCCGTCCCCGTGTCATTCTGAGCGAAGCCCGCAGGGCGTAGCCGAACTGCGAAGCAGCACCGAGCGCAAGCGAGGTGGAATCTCGGGGACGTCGCTCAGGATGACTCACAAAAATACCATTGATATCAACGCAGGAGAACATCAAAACATGATCACCATCACCACTCTCAGCTTTCATTTCGGCGGTCAGCAGCTTTTCAAGGACGTCGATCTGAAATTCACTCCCGGCAACTGCTACGGCATTATCGGTGCCAACGGTGCCGGCAAGTCCACCTTCCTCCGCCTTCTTTGCGGAGACCTTGAGCCCTCCACGGGCGAGGTTCACATCCCTGCCGAGGAGCGACTGTCGGTACTCAAGCAAAACCACTACGCCTACGAGGAATACACCGTGCTTGACACGGTCATCATGGGCAACGAGAGACTGTACAGCATTATGAAGGAAAAGGACGCGCTGTACGAAAAAGAAGATTTCACCGACGAGGACGGCGTCAGAGCCTCCGAGCTGGAGGCAGAATTTGCCGAGCTTGACGGCTGGGAGGCTGAGTCGGAGACCTCACGGCTGATTCAGGGTCTTGGTCTGTCCGAGGACATCCTGTACAACACCATGGACACACTGACCGAGGGCGAGAAGGTCAAGGTGCTCCTGGCGCAGGCACTGTTCGGTCACCCCGACATCATTCTTCTGGACGAGCCGACCAACGGCTTGGACCTTGATGCCGTTTTGTGGCTGGAGGACTTCCTTGCCGACTACAGCGGCACGGTGCTGGTCGTGTCGCACGACAGACACTTTCTCAACGACGTCTGCACCAACATTGTCGATATTGACTACGGCGGCATCAAGATGTACGTCGGTAACTACGAATTCTGGTACGAGTCCAGCCAGATGGTACAGCGCATGCTCAAGCAGCAGAACAAGCGCGCCGAGGAAAAAATCCGCGAGCTGCAGGCGTTCATTTCTCGCTTCTCCGCCAACAAATCCAAGGCACGCCAGGCAACCAGCCGCCGCAACCTGCTCGAAAAGCTGTCCGTCTATGAGATGCCTGCCTCCTCCCGTCGCTATCCCTTCATCGGCTTTGACATGGACCGTGAGCCGGGCAAGGACATTCTGACGGTCAAGGACTTGTCTGCCGTTGAGGACGGTGAGGTTCTGTTCTCGGATCTGTCCTTTATGGTCGGCAAGGGCGACAAGATCGCGCTGGTCGGCAACGACCGTGCCATTACGGCGCTGTTCAAAATTCTGGCCGAGGAGAAGGAGCCCGATGCCGGCAGCATCAAGTGGGGCATCAGCATTTCGCGCTCTTACTTTCCTCGCGACAACTCGGAATATTTTGACGGCTGCCACGACTCCATCATCGACTGGATGCGCCAGTATTCCACCGACCAGACCGAGTCTTATCTGCGCGGGTTCCTGGGGCGTATGCTGTTCTCCGGTGACAGCGTCTTCAAGGAGGTCAACGTGCTCTCGGGTGGTGAGAAGGTGCGCTGCATGTTCTCTCGCATGATGCTGTTCGGCTCCAACTTCCTGCTTCTCGATCAGCCGACCAACCATCTGGACCTGGAGTCCATCACCGCCGTCAACAACGGTCTGTCCGACTTCAAGGGCAACCTGATCGTCTCGACGCACGACTATGAGATCGTCAACACCGTCGCCAACCGCATCATTGAGATCACACCCGAGGGCTGCCACGACTTCCGCGGTACCTACGAGGAATTTGTACAGGATAAGAAGAACAAGGGCATTACCAATATTACGCTGTAAGAGGTGGAAAAGGGTTGGGGGTAGCCCCAAACCCCACCAAGAAAACTTTTTGAAAAAAGTTTTCTTGTAACTTTCAAAAACTTTAATAAAATTTCAAAAATTTTAACAAAAAGGGATGGACAAGATATGAAAAACTATTTGGAGCAATTTTTCACCCGCTTTGATTACCCCGGTGAGGCGCGCGAGGTACTGACTGCTGCCTACGATCTGGTACAGGCAAACGCCGAGGCCAAGGAGCGCTTTGAGGGTTACCTTGTCGAATACCGTGAGAATATGCGCTGCGATTTCGGTGCGCAGATTCAGGGCTGCGGCGAGCTTGCCAAGCAGATGCCCGTCTCGCCCTACACGCTGCAGCTGCTTTTGTTCATCTGCCACTCCGCGCATCTTCGCGATCTGTACCGTGAGAATGGGCTGGACGAGCAGATCTGGCATAACAGCATGCTTGATTTGAAGTTCAAGCTTTTTGAGTGCCACGAGGTCTACGGCATCTGGGGCTCGTTTGTCAGCTCCTGGTTCCCTCGCTTTTTCATGCTGGACACCTTCGCACTTGGCCGTCTGCAGTTTGAGTGGGACAAGCTGGGAAAGGCCTACCAGGGTCAGGGTGTTTCCCTGCCCGAAGGCACGCGTGTGGTAAACATCCACATTCCTCGCACAGGCGAGCCGCTCTCGCCAGAGCTGTGTGACGACGCCTTTGCCCGTGCGACCGCATTTTATGCACCGCAGCTGCAAGAGGGTGAGCCGCTGGTATTCGTTTGCAGCTCCTGGCTGCTCTATCCGGATCACATCGACTTTTTGCCCGAGAAGTCCAACATTCGCGGCTTTATGAACCGCTTTGATATTTACCGCTGCGGCACGCACGGCGGCGACCATCCCGATCTTTGGCGTCTGTTTGACACCAAGGAGGCCAATCCCGACCGTCTGCCTGCCAACAGCTCGCTGCGCCGCGCGTACATCGACCGCCTCAAGGCCGGCGGCAAGACCGGCTGGGGTTACGGCGTGCATGTAGCGAAGAAGTAATCGTGATTTATGCGAGGGGAAACTTTTGTGTACAAAAGTTTCCCCTCGCGCTCCCTTTCAAAAAACTTAATATAAAATATTTATTTTCCCTTCCACGCAAGCCGCCTTTTGGCGACATGATAGGTGAAGCTACCGAAAGGAGGACGCTATGAACACCATCCATACCATCGATGACGCGCACATCGTGTCATTGTTTTTCGCGCGTGACGAAGCAGCGCTGCACCTGGCCGATCAAAAATATCGCTCGCTGCTGCTTGGCATCATGCAACACATCTTGCACGACGCGCAGGACGCCGAGGAGTGCCTCAACGATACCTATCTTGATGCATGGAATACCATCCCTCCTGCCCGTCCGCGCGTGCTTGGCGCCTATCTTGCCACCATCGCACGCCGCCGTGCTCTAGATGCTTACCGCCGTCGCACCCGCCAAAAGCGCGGTGGTCGGGTATCTGCTCTTTCCCTGCAGGAGGAGATCAGCGTGGC
>JAFTSR010000390.1 GCA_017467225.1 Clostridia bacterium
CCATACACATGTAGGAGAGGTCGTTCGTCGCGTCCAGACCGTGCTCGTCCTGACCGCCTACGATGAGATTCTGGAACAGACCGTAGCCGGCAAAGCCCTCGGCGGAGGCGGCGTCACGTACCTTGTTGAGGTCGTTGAGCTTGACCCAGATGCAGTCGAGCAGCTCCTGGGCGGATTCGTAGGTGATCTTACCCGCGTCCAGGTCGGCCTTGAAGTAGGGGTACATATAAACGTCAAAGCGTCCGGGAGAGATGGAGTGACCCGAGGATTCCATCTGCATGAGCTGCTGGACGAACCAGAAGGCCTGGCAAGCCTCGTGGAAGGAGCGGGCGGGCTTGGCGGGAACATGGTCACAGGCCTCAGCAATGGCGAGCAGCTCTGCCTTACGGGTGGAATCGGTGCACTCAGCGGCTTCGTGGAGTGCCAGATCGGAATAGCGGCGGGCGTAGGTGATGACGGCCTCGCAGCTCTCGATCACGGCTTCCAGGAAGTTACGCTTGGAGGCATAGTCGCCCTGACCGCGAGTCAGCTTGGAGAGCTCTGCACGAGCCTCGTCAGCGATGCCCTCGTAGCCGATCTTGATGACCTTTTCATAATTTACATTGACGTGGCCGACGCCATTGTAGAAATAGTTACCGACGGTGAAGATGCCGTGGTTGAGGAATACGTCCAGCACCTCGGGATCCATATTGGATGCGGCCAGGTCGCTGACGGTCTTGCCCTTCCAGTAAGGATGAACGGCCTCCAGACGGCGGATGGTGTCGGGGGAGATGTAGAAGGGATCAGCCTCACGGGTAGCGATGGTTTCGTACTCGGGAGGGAGCCACTCGTAGGAGAACTCGGGGAAGGTCTGGCATCCGCGGGGAGCGACCGAGCTGGAACCGACGATCAGCTCATGGGGACGGATGACGATCGGAATGTTCTCCAGGATGTGACGAAAAGCGGCAGAGCGGCGCTTGATGAGGGGCAGGTGCTCTGTCATCTTGTAGCTTTCTGTGATCAGTTCGGCACGGTCAGCCTCGATCTCGGGCATATTGGCATAGAGATCGGCGACCAGCTTGGCGATACGGGGGCTCTTTTCAATGGTAAATTTGATTTCAGACATTGTAAAAACCTCAATTTATATAAAGTGGATTTGATTGCTTGGTTATGCAGTTGCGGGGTGGGCATCGCGTATACGGTATACGCGCCTTCGGTCGTGACGTGAACTACCCTCGACAGAACTCAAACTCGCAGTTCTCTTTCGGGTATCTACTCACTTGGTAAAAATCTTGGTGACCTCTTTTTAATAAAAATTCTTGGAAGTCCGGAAACCTTCTTTTAAGAAGGTTTCTGGTGGGGTCAAGGGGCAACGCCCCTTGCGTATCTCCCCTCACTCCTCGTCCTCGGTATAGACGTCCTCGGCTTCCTTGCGGCGCTTTTCGGCGTCGACGACGAGGTCAGAGGCGACGGAGGACTCCAGGCGGGTCTTCTGCTTGGTGCTGCGACGCTTGTCCGCCTCGCGCACGGCGCGGGAGTTGTCGGTCTTATCGACGACGGAAATAAAGATATCCTCAAGGCTCATGCCCAGCGCCTCAAGACCGATCAGAGCCCAGCCCTTCTCGGCCAGCGTGTAGAACAAATTCTTGCGAATGTCCACGCCGTAGTCGCTCTCGATGGTGTAGGTGTAGGCGTCGCCGTCGCGCTCAGCCAGCACCTCGGCGTAAACGATGCCGGGCTTGGAGCGCAGCATTGCGAGGATCTCGCGCTGCGGACCGCAGATCTTGGCGTTGAAGCGGCGGTTGTTCTCAACCACACGGGTGATGTTCTCGGTGCGCTCGTCGGCAACGATCTTGCCCTTGTTGATGATGATGATACGGTCGCAAACCGCCTGCACCTCCTGCAGAATGTGCGTGGAGAGAATGACGGTGTGCTCGCGACCCAGATTACGGATCAGGTTGCGGATCTCGATGATCTGCTTGGGGTCAAGGCCGACGGTCGGCTCGTCGAAGATGATGACCTTCGGATTGCCGATCAGCGCCTGCGCGATGCCGACTCTCTGGCGGTAGCCCTTGGAGAGGTTGCGGATGACGCGCTTGTAGACGTCGCGGATTTTGACGACGTCGCAGATCTCACCCAAATGCTGCTCGCGAGGCAGCTTGCAGCCCTTGAGCTCGTAGTTGAAGTTGAGGTACTCCTCGACCGTCATGTCAAGGTATAGGGGCGGCTGCTCGGGCAAGTAGCCGATCAGCTTCTTGGCACCCAAAGGGTCGGAGAGAATGTCAATGCCGGAGATGGTGGCCTTACCTGCCGTGGAGGAGAGGTAGCCGGTGAGAATGTTCATCGTGGTGGATTTTCCCGCGCCGTTCGGGCCGAGAAATCCTACGATCTCGCCGTCGTTGACCTCAAAGCTGATGTCGTCAACTGCACAGTTTGTACCGTAGTTTTTCACCAAATGCTCGATTTTTATCATATCGAAAAGGATTCCTTTCTCAAAATTCGATGGCTTTTTCGTGCGTCTGTCTTGGCGCACATATACAGAGTACATTATATCATAAATATGTTAACAAATAGTGAACAAAGACAATTTTTCTTGTTTTTTGCATGGTTTTTTTGTGTGAAAATCGGGTGATGGGGGTGGATTTTGTTTGTGCGAACAGAACTTTCTGACTGTAATTGGACTGTTGTTCATTCTTTGCGTCGGCAAAGAACGAACCAATGAAACCCGCATTCCGCTATGCGGAATGTCCGAGTTTGTCTTGATGCCTTGACGGCATCATTTCGCAAGCGAAAACGACAAACATCGGAACTTAGGGGCCCAGCCCCTAAGAACCCGGATTGTGATCGCGTGTTACATGCAAAAAACGCTGTCGCATTTTTTGCTAAACACACGCGGCTGTCACAGAGTGCAGACTTTGCTTTCGCCGCCTCAAAAAGGACGGCGAAAACATAGAGGCTTTCTACGGAAAAAAGCATAATGTTTAACAAACGCTAACTGCTTTCGTTCTATTTTCGAATGGCTATGGTTTTCGCACTTTTCCGCTAAAAATTCCCGCCGCATAGCAAATGACCGCTTCTAACCCATCTCGAGGCGGTGCCGAAGAGATGGAGGAGACTTTGATGACTTTCCCTTTCGCGTTCGCCGCGTCGGTTTGTCCGACGAGGTCAGCAAACGCGACGGCAGGGGGGATCTACAAGGGGGCAG
This sequence comes from Clostridia bacterium, assembly GCA_017467225.1. Next base: position 3,185 of record JAFTSR010000390.1, read on the forward strand.
AGCCCCCTTTGTACGCGTTTTATTTGGGTTTCGGCGTAGCCGAAACAGCGTTTCATTTGACGCGCGTCAAAGAAATGAACAACAAACCATTTATAGTTAGAAATCTTTGTTCGCACAATCTAACTCATCTTTTCCGCCTTCTCCCCTTGACAAAATCAAAAAAATATGCTATAATTTGAGAACTGTTCTCAAATTCACGCGAAAGGAGAGGCTGTCATGCCGAAAACCACCTATAAAACCGGAGCACGGACGCAGCTTTTGTCCTTTTTCGACCAAAATCCCGACCGCCAATTCACGGCGGACGAGCTGTGCGCGCACTTCTCCGCGCCATGTCAGGGCAAGCCGATCGCCAAAAGCACGCTCTATCGCCAGCTTGATACGCTCTGCCGCGAGGGTTACCTGCAGCGCTTCGACGGTACCGACCCGCAAACCGGCGCGACTGTTCGCTACTACCAGCCCACCGGCGAGAACGGCGACTGCCGCGATCATTTCCACCTTAAATGCCTCGTCTGCGGACAGCTGCAGCATCTGGAATGCGACCAAACGCTGGCACTTTTGCAGCACCTGGCCGCCACGCACGCCTTTTCGGTCGATTGCGGACGCTCCATTCTCTACGGCGTCTGCCATGACTGCCAAAGCAGCGCACCCGACCACCCGTCACCCGCCGATCATACCTGCCCCTGAGGCTGCGGAAAAACCAAGCACCGAGTCAAAGACTACGGCTTGGTGTGAGTAATGATACGTATTTGTCTGTCTTTTGGGGCAGGGGCCCCAAATGGATGTCGCTGTCGGCTCATTTCGAACAGAACCGCAGCGACTGAAATTTCAAAACAGATTCAAAGTTTTTGAAAGGGAGTTTGAGGGAAAACTTTTTTCAAAAAGTTTTCCCTCATATAAACAAAGACACCGAAGATAGGAGCACTTATGCATTTTCTCGAATCTCTGTGGCATACGCTGATCGAAACGCTGCCACTCATTCCCTTCCTCTACCTCACCTACCTCGCCATGGAAGCGCTGGAGCGCTACGCCGGCGACCGCGCGCAGCATATCATCCGCCGCGCCGGTCACGCAGGCCCCGCCCTGGGCGCTGCCCTTGGCGTCATTCCCCAGTGCGGCTTTTCCGCCTCCGGCGCCAGCCTGTTCGCCGCTCGCGTCATCACGCCCGGCACGCTGATCGCGCTGTTCCTTTCCACCTCGGATGAAATGCTGCCCGTCATGCTGTCCTCGGCCGTGCCGCCGGCACGCATTGCCAAGCTGCTTGCCACCAAGCTGCTCGTTGCCGTCGCCGTAGGATTTGCCCTGGATGCTATCCTGCTGCTCGTTCGTCACCGCGCACACCACGGCGCGCCGCATGACCACGATCACTGCCACAGCGATGACATGCAGCCGCAAGAGCTTTGCCGTAGCGGTCATTGCCATTGCGACGAGCTTCCCGTTTGGCGCTCTGCGCTGCGACATACCATCTCCACCACGCTGGTGATCTACGTGGTCAGCCTTGTTTTGCACGAGCTGATGCACCACGGCGGCGAGGCGCTGATTGCATACGCTGCCGCGCTGCCGCCCCTTGCTTCCTGCCTTGTGACCTCGCTGATCGGCCTGATTCCCAGCTGTGCGTCCTCGGTCGCCCTGACCGAGCTGCATTTGTCGGGCGGCCTTTCGGTCGGCGCGCTGATGGCAGGGCTTCTGACCGGCGCGGGCGCGGGTACGATCGTGCTTGCCCGAACCAATCACCCGATCAAGCAGACGCTGCTGCTGCTGGCCCTTCTGATCGCCGTGGGCGTCACCGCCGGCGTGCTGATCGACGTCACGCCGCTTGCCTCTTGGCTGTCATAACGGCAAGCGCAGACCGAACCACAGTCGAACGATTCCGAACGAAACGTGCAAAAAGGAGTGAGTACCCATGCGATATGGCATGGTGCTCACCCCTTTGTTGTTTTAACGTGCTTATCGGATTGCCTGCCTCAGCTCGGCCAGCGTGGCTTCGGGCACCGTTGCCGTTTCGCCATCGCGGACCAGATAGGCAAACAGCCGGTCACCGGTTGACAGGATCAGCTGCGCCAGCTCCTGCTTCCCAAGCGAACCACCTTGCGCGGAGAATTCACCCTGTAAAAGCAGGGAAAGAGCCTCTTTGACCTGCGGCTTGTTGGTGAA
>JAFTSR010000391.1 GCA_017467225.1 Clostridia bacterium
CCGTCGGGTCGAAATTGCCGCGGCGCTTGGCATCAGCCAAGGAGAGCCACAGCTCATTCCAGCCGTTGTGCGTCAGGTAGGACGTGCTCACCCAGAACAGGCAATCCACGCCGGAGGTGCCGCTGCTGGACAGCTGAATGCTCTCTCCCCACAGCTGCGTGCTCATATCCTCGACCCACACCCACAAATGCAAGTAGCCGTCGCGCGTCATAAAGCGCGAGATATCCACGGGCGCGAAGCTGTGCTCGTACAACACGTCCCCCGGGCGATCGGTCGAGGGCGGTGGTGCCGTGTGGCAGAAGGACAAACCGCGCTCGGACTTGCTGAAGCTCGGGTCGATGCAAAGCTCGACGCCGCGCGTGCCGTCGATGCTATCTTCCTTGACCATCGCCTGGCGATCGGTGACGGTAAAGCCGAAGTCGTCCGCGTCGTACTTCCCTGCCGCGCTGTGGTAGTTACCCTCAAAATATATTTCGGTGTTGATGCGGTTGTACAGATCCAGCGCCGAGCTCTCGTCGCACTCAATGCTGTCGCCTGCCGAGCGCAGGGCGTTGACCACCGTCACGCGGCTGCCCTGTGCGGCATGATAGACCGAGCCGAAGCCGACAAAGTCGGCCGAGGTGTTGAGCAGCTTGGCCTCGGAGCGAACGGCCGACACCAGCCGATAGGGCGCGTACATGAAAATATTATTGACCGTCTGGTTTTGCGCGTCCTCCATCTGCACCATGGTGCACCAGCGGCGCAGCACGTCATCACGCAAAAGCGCAAAGCCGACGCCATGCGTGCCCGACTCACTCACGGCGCAAAGACCTTCCCAGGCTGCCGGGTCACACAAGGCAGGGTTGCAGTAGCCCAGACCTGCGTAGTTCTGGCGGTTGATAAAATGCGGATGGTTGAGGCACGACTCGACCACACCACCGCGACCGCCGACCTTGGCAAAGGTGCGGTAGACGCAGCCGAAGGTCTGCTTGATCAGATGCTCGTCGCAGCCGGAGAAATCGATGCCGATCATGGTGGCCGTCACGCCGACGTTGTAGGTGTAGACGCCGCGACCAAGACCCTTGATGCCGACGCAGCGCTCGGTCACGCCATCCTCTGCCTGCAGGAGAGCAAGCGCCGTTTTGGTATCGTACAGAGGGCAGAAAATGCGCAGGCCGTAGACACCCGCATTCTCACCAAGCTCAACCGTTGCGCCGTCGCCGACGTAGGTCAGAAGCACGCAGCCGCCCGGCTCACCCGTGGAGGTATCGCGCACAAAAACCGGTGTAGGGCCGCGCAGCTGCACGCCGGCAGGCACGTGCAAGGTCGAGGTGACGGTAAAGACACCCGCAGGCAGCGAAACCACGCCGCCGGTCTTACCCGCCTCGTCCAGCGCCGCCTGAATGATAGGTGAAACGTCCTCGCCCGTCGCGCTCATGGCCTTGATATCAGCCGTGTAGAGATAGGGCGCAGGCTTTTGGTAGCGGCCGTAGGGAATGTCATAAGCAGACAGGTCGCTTTCGCTGTCCCACATGGTACTGCCGCCCTCACTGCACACGCCACCCTTCCCCGTGCATTCGATGCCGCACAGCTTCAAGGTGCTTGCACGGGAGGAATTGACGATGGCCTTCTCATACGCCTCGATGCGCGCCTTGGCGATCACGCAGCCAACCGAAGCGCAAAGCTCCTCGACCACAATACCGTATAGACTATCCGTCACAGTGACGTCGTAAATGAGACCCCAAAATCCCTGTTGACCGGGATTTTTGATGCGCGGCAGGTAGATGCCGATGCGGCAGGCGTCAAAGCGCAGGGTGCTCAGGTGCTCGTCGTCCAGCTGCTGGATAATGATACCCACGGTATGCTCGCGGCAGTAGTCGCGCAAGGCCTGCTCGTCTGCACACGCCCAGCCGCAGCCGGCAGCAGCCCAGTAGCGAGGCGAGACGTCAATATCCACCGTGTTGCCGACCTCGGTGGAGCGGTACATTTCAATGGCAGTATCCAGCGCGCAAATGCGCAGCGACTCGTTTTGCATCAGCTCATGCCCGGAGGTACCGTTGGTGCCGACGCCGACGCCGCGATAAGCGTTGATCATGGTAATATCGCGCAGAGCGGCAATGCGGGGTGCCTCGCTGTAGATGGTATAGCCATAGGGGATGATTTGCCCGATGCTCTGCTTGGGATAGTAGAAGGTCAGACCGATCATACCGCAGCGACCTTCCATGAACATCAAGGGGCAGGCGGCGCGGTCGGCGAGCTGATCGGCTCCCAGCGGCTGCGGTTCAGCGAGAATGACGGTACCGTATTCGGGGTCATCGGTTTCTTTGGGATCCTGCCAGTCGCCCTGCAGGACGCAACCGGCGGGGATCGTGACAGTATCGGTCACAAGGTAGCGGCCGGCAGGCAGGTGAACCACGCCACCGCCCAGGGCTTTACAAGCGGCAAGGGCGGCCTGGATGGCGGCGGTGCTGTCGGACTGACCCGTCGGGTCAGCGAGGTAAGGCGCGTCGGTGGCGAGAATATCGGCGACGATGACGTCTTTTTGATAGTATTTGGTTTGACAGAGCATGGTAGTGGTCTCCTTTCGGGGTAAGGTGGTATAGATTGTGCGAACAAAGCTTTCTAACCTTAATAATATTGTTGTTCATTTCTTTGACGCGCGTCAAAGAAACGAACCAAAGAAAACGCGC
>JAFTSR010000392.1 GCA_017467225.1 Clostridia bacterium
CCGCGAAGCGGTTCGGGGTGCAGGGGCTCAGCCCCTGCTCATCGTGCGGCAAAGACCGCCTCGTGCAGCGCGCGGCGGAAATCACCAGTCATGTTGGGGTTTTTGTGGTCAAAGTACAAACGGTTGGTGAACGCCGCCACGCCGATGCTGTCGGAAAAATAGATGCTCGTGCCGGTAAAGCCCGTGTGGCCGCAGCCGTGGGGGTACATCACACCTGTCTGCAGCCCCAGTCCGCGCGTGGGCGCGCCGGGCTGTTCCTGCTGCGCCAGCTTCATCACCGGGCTTTGGCTGTTCATGTAGAACCGGCATAGGCGCGCGTATGCGTCGGTGTCGGCAAAGATGCCCGCGTGTCCGGCGGCGTCATCAAAGAAATAATGCGCATTGCCGTCATTGACCGTGCCGCGCACCGGCGTATGCAGCGGCCGCCAGCCGTCCACGGCGATGCCGCGCTCGCGGCACATGTCCATTTCAATCAGATTATCGAAGCTGGAAGGAATGATGTCCTCGTCCTCCGGCGGATGGTACATCATCCGTCCCAGACCCAGCGGCCTGACCAGCTTTTCCTGAAGACAGTCTGCCAGCGTCAGTCCGCTCAGCCGTTCGCACAGCTTGCCCAGCAGCATGAAGTTGAGGTCGGAATATTCCATGCCCACAACCTTTTCGGTGTGCTCAAGCGCATAGCGGAATACGTGCCAGAAATCCTCGCCCTTTTGGGAATAGAACGGAAACCACGGCGTGATGGTCGCCGTGTGCGTCAGAAGCTGACGAAGGGTCACGCCTTCGAGGCGCTTTTTAAGGTATTCATCCTCGGCGATTGGCGCAAAGAGCTTGTCCAGCGTGTCCTCCAGATTGAGGACGCCCTCGTCCACCCACAAAAGAATCCGCGTGGCCGTGGCGATTTTCGTCAGCGACGCCGCGTCAAACAGGCTGTTTTCCCGGCAGTCGCCCGCACAGTACACGGCGATGTCGCCGTCTTTGTCAAACACGCGCACACAGGCCGACGGAAAATAGCCCGCCGCACGGTAGCGCTCGGTCACATCCCGGATGACTGAAAGCATTCTGGTATTCATTTGGATCTTCCTTTCGGAGTTGCTGAATTGATTGTAGCATGTACGGCTTTGTTCTGCAAAAAAAACTTTTAACTCGGGCGCTTTTGCCATATAATAAGGAACGTCAAAAACAATCAAGGAGTAAAAGGATGAATTCAATCATCCGAATCGGCATTATGGGCTACGGCAACCTCGGCCGCGGCGTGGAGCTGGCACTGCGTCAGAATCCTGATATGGAATTGAAGGCCTTTTTCACCCGCCGCGATCCCCAGACCCTTCACACTCTCACACCCGATGTGCCTGTGTATCATGTGGACAGGCTGATGGATTTCAAGGACGACATCGACGTGCTCATCCTCTGCGGCGGCAGCGCCTCCGACCTGCCCGTGCAGAGCCCCGACTGCGCGCGGATGTTTAACATCGTCGACAGCTTCGACACCCATGCCAACATTCCCGAGCATTTTGCCCGCTGCGACACCGCCGCCCGCGAGGCAG
>JAFTSR010000393.1 GCA_017467225.1 Clostridia bacterium
GGCAGTCTCGTCACGTTCAACATGGAGCTGCGCGACAAGCAGGGCGTGCTGTCATCGGTGCTCGCCATCTTCGCGGGCAACGGCGCGAACATCCTCACCATCAACCAGAGCATCCCCACCAGCGGCGTCGCCCCCGTGACGATCACCGCCGAGACGCATCACATGCGCGTGCGCATGGAGCAGTTCCTCACCGCGCTGCGCGCCGCCCCCGGCGTCCTGCGCGTACATCTGATGGCAGGATAGCGTCAGACCGGGCGCATTCCGTTCCGCAGCTCGCCAAAGGCAACGCCTTTGGCGACCGGCTTCACATCCATTTCCCCGGTCTTCCTTTCCGAATCGAATCTCCTTGGATTCGATTCGGTTGATTGTGATGCCGCACCTACGCCGGTGCACCGCACCTCTTGGCTCTCCCTTTGGAGTGCGAGACCCCCATATCTTTGATTTGGTCGGTCGAGCCTTGCGTTAGCTGAGAGCTGTCGAGCGTCAGCGAGACTGAGAGGGTCCTCCGGCTTCCGACGCGCCAACGGGGTGCGCTGCCGTCGGTGCGGCGGTCGTCGGACACGGGAGGGGCAAGCCCCTCCCCTACGGGCGTTGCCGTCGGTGCGGCGGTGGACCCAGACCCGCTCCGTCACGGCGCGATGCGCCGTGCCACCTCTCCCAGCGGGAGAGGCAAGAAAATTGCCGCGCCAACGTCGGTGCGGCGGTCGTCGGACTCGGGCGATTCGTGAGACTGAAAATCTTGCAAACTTGTTTGCTTAGATTTTCGTCCGTTATCGATCGCCCCTACGGGTGCGGCAAATGTTCGTTTTCCTTGTAGGGGCGCATCATGATGCGCCCGCGCGGTATGCACCCGGATATACCGCCGCACCCCGGCGAATCCGCGCCGATCTCCCGAAACCGCCCTATCAAAATCCGCCGGCGTCAGCCGACACCTCAACGCGCCCGTCAGGGCGTATTTCACGTCGGCGCCAGCCGACATTTCACGCCCGCGAGGGCATTCCGTCCGCAGCCGGATCCGGCTGCGGGGTTTTTTGAAGCAAAAAGTCGAATTTTGTCGAATTCAGGTTTACATAATTTTCGCTAAGACCGCTGCGTTTTTCGTCATTTTCGGTAAAAAAGTCGTTTATCCTGTGGATTTATGGGGGAACAAGGCGATTTGTGCAGAATTATGTCAACAAAAAATCTGTATCATTTCGTGCTTTTTCGCGTTGCTTCCGTATCTGCGCTATGCTAAATTATTGTTGCAATAGCGGTGAAACTGCGAAAACAGGCAGGTTGCGGGCCGCGAATACGTCATACATGCGGAGGAAAATATTATGACAACTAAAATCAAGGTGCTTCTGGTGGACGCGGATGAAGACATGCGGCGCGCGATCTCGGCGGCGATCTCGGAGACGACCGACCTGCTGCTGGTGGGCATGACGGACGACGGCGAGCAGGTCACGGAGCTCGTGCGCCGATTCGAGCCGGACGTCGTGGTATTGGATCTGGTGCTGCGCCAGTCGGACGGCATCGAGGTCGTGCAGGCGCTGCGCCGCGCGAAGCTCCACACGCACATCATCATCCATACACGGTTCTATACCCAGTATGTCATCACGGAGTGCGCCGCGATGGGCGCGGATTATTTTGTACCCAAGGGCAAGTCGCTCTCGCTGCTGCTGGACCGCGTGCGCGCCGTTGCCGCTCCGCGCGTGCCGGACTATCCCGGCGTGCCGGTCGGCGAGGCGCCGCAGCCGCAGGCGCCGGATCTCGAGACCATGGTCACGGACATCATCCACGAGATCGGCGTCCCGGCGCACATCAAGGGCTATCAGTATCTGCGCGAGGCGATCATCCTGACGATCAACGACATGGAGATCATCAACGCCGTCACGAAGGTCCTCTACCCCGAGGTCGCGCGCAAATTCAACACCACCCCGAGCCGCGTCGAGCGCGCCATCCGCCATGCCATCGAGGTCGCGTGGGACCGCGGCGATATTGAGGTCCTGCAGAAGTTCTTCGGCTACACCGTCAGCAATATCAAGGGGAAACCGACCAATTCGGAGTTCATCGCCATGATCGCGGACAGTTTGACCCTCCGCAGAAAGCAGATGACAACGACGAGCGTGCGGTAACGATTTTACCGCAAGGCTTTCGAATATCTGCGCGAAGCGCGCCTATATCCATGAATACCTCCTGTTGATCGCCTGTGAAGCGGGCGGCAAACAGGAGGTGTTTTCTTTGAAAGTGATTGTGTTCTGACAAAATGTGTGATAAGATGAAATTGCCACGCAACAGAATATTCGCTACTCACAATTGGGTATGCTGTTTTTTCCTTTCGGTAAAAACGCATGCTCTCTTTTGGCATACCTTTAGTGGGTGCGAAAAGTTGCGTGGCAGCAAAGGGAGCCGCTGCGTTTTTCGTGCGTGGCTTCGTTCGAGGCCACGCACTTTTTATTTTGAACAGGAGGTAACATAGAAATGGAGAAAATGATAGCAGTAGCTCTGGCGACGGTAATGTGCTTGTTGCTGTGTGCGTGCAGCAAAGTACCAGCTAATGACAATAGTGATGCGTCTGTTATAGCCGTTGAGGAAAATAAAATGACCGAAGAAAAAGCGATTTCTGCTGTAAAATATCAAAGTAAAGTTTTCAATAAAACGGATTCTGACATTGCAGACTTTTTTAATTATCGGAACTGGGCCCCTCCTGACTATGGAACTAGTAGTGCAACAGAAAACAGTAATGGTACTTGAAGCGTTGTCCTTACTGGTTCTATAACAGGAGTTGTAGATATTAATCGAGGTAAAGAAACTCATAGCTTTTGGATTAATGCGACTGTTGATGCATACGGCAATATACTTGAATTTACAGTCCAAACATATAGAGACGGCGCACGTAGCGCAGAGGAAGGGTAAAACGTTCCCTGTATATTTCCGCTCCAACAGCCGAAAAATTTGTATATGGTCGCGCGGCTCAAATCACACACCCGCACGGGAGCGATTGTTCCGCAATGGCCAAATCTGCCGAAAAAGATTGTAATCCGGCGCCCGGTGTGCTAAAATCAGGCCGTCATTTACTTCGACCAGGAGGAAACAAGCATGAAAAAATGGATCGCATTGCTGCTGGTGCTGGTACTGTGTCTGTCGCTGTGCGCCTGCGGCAGCAAGGCCAAGGACGAGGAAAAGGCAGAGCCCCAGGAAACGGCGGAGCCCGTTGAAACGGAGGATGTCGACGTGACCTCCGGCTCCGATCTGGAGCCGACAGAGCCGCTTGTCAGCTCTGACTCCGATCTGGAGCCGACGGTGCCGCTTGTCAGCTCCGACTCCGACCTGCAGTCGTAACGCTGACCATCATCAACCCGGACAGGATCGCTCCCGTCCGGGTTGATTCTATCTATCCGTCTGACGCCCTGCAGCTTTTCACGAGCAGCGCCAGCGCGACCCAGAAC
>JAFTSR010000027.1 GCA_017467225.1 Clostridia bacterium
AGTTTTCCCCCTCGCATACCCCCACCCATAACATCCGCACTATTTCCTTCCAAACAGCTCATCCAACGTAACGTCGAACAGCTCGGCGATAGGAACGAGGAGAGTCAAGTCGGGGTAGCTTTCGCTGCGCTCCCATTTGGACACTGCCTGCACGCTGACGCGCAGTGCATACGCCAGCTGGCGTTGCGTCATATGGACTCGGAGTCGCAGTCGTCGAATATTGATACCGATTGGGTATTCCAAATATGTTTTTCCTCCTGTCGTGACGATAATTTGCCGCACACAGGATGATTTGTATGGCAAAATGCACCCGCCCGCAGGGGGTGCATTTCGCTATCACTCGCTCCGACGCATCACGGCGACGAGCGCGGGGGTTCCCACGACGTTACGCTGCGAGCGCGGTCTCGGCGAGCGATACGGCATTTTTGCTGAATGCACAAACAGTCATATCGTCGCCTCCTTTCATAAAAATTCAAGTGCTTCCGATGCGCACGTCTGCGCGTCGGTGCCTGTACTGCGGAGCGCGTCTGCAGTCCGTGTTCCTCGGTACGCTTTTATTGTATCACACCAAGCCCTCCCTGTCAAGGGGAATTCTGTCAACGGTTGGTTGATTCGTGGAGTATTTACATAAAGTCCGGATTATCTCTTGCAAATCCGCACGATACTGATGTATATGACTTAAAAGGCCACCGTATGCGCATGACATACGGTGGCAGAATATTATCGTTCAAAAATCAAATAGAGCTCGCCATCCTGGACATAGATTGCCCCCGGCTGCTCCGGGTCCACAAAAACCGTACATCCAACGTATCCGCAGTTGCTCTGCAAATGTTTCGCAGGACACTTAGTTCGACTGACCGTGTCCTCAATCCTTCCAACTTGCTGCATAGCGTCCATGTGGCTCTCAAGCATGCCTTTCGAAAAATACAATTCCCCGCCATACATAATCATAGGAGTACGCTCCCAGTCGGCATCATTGATCTCATCATCCCATAAATTCGCATCGGATGAGGATGCTCTACTACAGGACGGCAATAAAAGAAGCAATGCAACTATAATAATGAAAAAACGCGCTGTCTTCATTATATAATCCTCCTCACTTATTTCCAGTTCAACGATGTTCCACAATATTCAAAGGGCACAGTAGATCCCGTACTTGGTGCATAAGTTCCCCCCCGTAGGAAATGTTTCATAATACGGATACCACGGATTCTAAATCGACCAAGTTTCCGCGACACGATGAAACCCTCTTAATACTACAGCATGAACACTACGCCTTGTAACCAATGTTCCTAGATCATCGTATCCTTGAATGTTTCTTTCCATAGTTAATATTAAAGGAGCATCATCACTCCATATTTCTTCCATAATTGTTGTATTACATTACGCCGCAGATTGGGTGAACATTGGACTCTCCCCCCCTAGTTTATCTTGTATTTTTATTATATCATATCCTGCCCTACCATGTCTATACGCAAATTTCCCAAAATTACCCTTTTGTATTTGTGCACTTTTCCATGCAAAAACATTTCATCAGGAGATGTAAATCATTGTAAAAAAATGCGGGGAGGGAAAACTCTTTCAAGAGTTTTCCCTCCCCGCAAAAATATTCACTTAACCGATCAAACGAACGCGGATCATACCGTCGATGGTACGGATCAGCTCTTCGGTTTCGGGTGTGATCGAGCCGGCGATATCAACGATGGTGTACGCCACGTCACCGCGCGACTTGTTGGTCATGTTCTCAATGTTGGCGCCGTCGTTTGCGATAACCATGGTGATCTTGCGAAGCACATCGGGAATATTCTTATGCAGGCAGCAGATACGCAGGTTACCGCTGCGAGGCATCGAAACGGACGGGTAGTTAACGCTGTTCTGAATGTTACCGTTCTCAAGGTACTCATCCAGCTCACGGGCAGCCATAACGGCGCAGTTGTCCTCGGATTCCTCAGTGGAGGCGCCCAGGTGAGGAATTGCCACGATACCGGGAACGTTGACGGTTTCGGGCGTAGGGAAATCGGTGACGTAGCGGCTGACCTTACCGGTCTCCAGAGCGACCTTCAGGTCGGCGCTGTTGACGAGGTCGGCGCGAGCGAGGTTAACGATCTTAACGCCGTCCTTCATCTTTGCGATGTTCTCTGCATTGATCATACCCTTGGTGTCCTTGGTTGCGGGAACGTGCAACGTGATGTAATCAGCAACGGCGTAGATCTCATCATAGGTTGCTGCCTTGGTCACGTGATGGTTCAGATTCCATGCGGCTTCAACGGACAAGAAGGGGTCACAGCCGACGACGTTCATGCCGAGGTGAACGGCAACGTTCGCGACCATACCGCCGATAGCGCCAAGACCGATGATGCCCAGCGTCTTGCCCTTGAGCTCGGTGCCGGCAAATTTGGACTTACCCTTCTCGACCTGCTTTGCGACGTCATCACCGCTCAGACCGTTTGCCCAGGAGATACCGCCGACGACGTCACGGGCAGCGAGGAACAGCGCGCAAAGCGTCAGCTCCTTTACACCGTTTGCATTGGCACCGGGGGTATTAAATACGACGATACCCTCCTCTGCGCAGCGCTCAACGGGGATGTTATTGACACCGGCGCCGGCACGGGCAATGGCGAGCAGGTTGTCGCCAAAGGTCATATCGTGCATGACGGCGGAGCGGACCATAATACCGTCGGGATTGGCGACCTCGGTAGCCAGCGTATACTTGGCGGGATCGAGCTTATCGGTGCCCACCTTTGCAATCTTATTGAGAAGTTGGATATATTTCATGGCATTGGACTCCTTATGCTTTGGGGTTTTCGGCAGCAAACTTCTTCATGAAGGCTACCAGGGCTTCGACGCCCTCGTAGGGCATTGCGTTATAGATGGAAGCGCGCATACCGCCAACGGAGCGGTGACCCTTGAGGTTCTTCAGACCTGCGGCTGCTGCCTCGGAGGCAAACTTCTTATCCAGCTCTGCGTCGCCGGTCACGAAGGTGACGTTCATCATGGAACGGCTGCCGATCTTGACGGGGGCGATGTAATAATCCTGGCTGTCGAGGTAATCGTACAGGAGGGTTGCCTTCTTTTCGTTCATCTTCTTCATTACGTCAAGGCCGCCGAGCGAGAGGATCCAATCGTAGACCAGCTTTGCAACGTAGATGGTATAGCAGGGGGGCGTATTGTACATAGAGCCATTCTCTGCCATGGTCTTCCACTCGAGCATGGTGGGCATCTTTTCCTCTGCGTAGTTCAAGAGGTCCTCGCGGACGATGACCAGCGTCATGCCTGCGGGTGCCATGTTCTTCTGGGCGCCTGCGTAGATCACGCCGAACTTGGAAACGTCCACGGGCTCGGAGATGATGCAGGAGGACATATCGGCAACCAACGGGATATCACCGGTATCGGGGATATAGGAATACTTGGTGCCGTAGATGGTGTTGTTAAAGCAGATGTGCACATATGCGGCATCGGGGCGGATCATATCGGGAGTAACGACGGGAATGTGGTCAAAGTTATCGTCCTTGGTGGTAGCGATGCACGTGACGTCATAGCCCAGCTTCTGTGCTTCCTTATATGCCTTGCCGGAGAACTGACCGGAGACAACGTAGTCTGCCTTACCGGTGCGACCGATGAGGTTCATGGGTACGGCTGCAAACTGGGTGGACGCGCCGCCCTGCAGGAACAGTACCTTATAATTGTCGGGAATGTTCATCAGCTCACGGAGCTGTGCCTCAGCTGCCTCGATGATGGGCTCGTAGTCCTTGGAGCGGTGGGACATCTCCATTACGGACATACCGCTCTCGCCGTAGCACATCATTTCTGCTGCGGCACGCTCAAGCACGGGAACGGGCAGCATCGAGGGACCTGCCGAAAAGTTAAATACTCTGTTCATGGGTTTATATCTCCTTCAAATAATAATTAAAATTTATAAAAAAGCAGGCGGAATGGAGCGCAATGATCCCATTCCACCTGATTCTATCGGTATGTATATCGGGTTTACGCTTCGTTCTTAAAGCCAATCAATTCCTTTGCGTAGGGGAGCGACATAATCCAGTCGCACAGGGTACGCCATTCCTGCAGCTTATGGTTGCGTCTGGCGTAATACATATTGATCAGGTTTTCGTAATTCAGCGTAACGGTACGCATCTGATTGTAACCGGTTGGAAGGATCTGGATCATATTGTGCCAGGACTGTCTGTCCTCTCTGTTTTCCAAAAATCGAGATCGCTCTGCTTCCAGATATGCTATGATTTGGTCGAGCATCTGAAGTCCGCCCTCGTCCAACCGATCGTACGAAAAATCGTCGCGCGAGAAGGGCTTGGTATGGATCTTATGCATGGTCGAGGTGGAATTGGCGACCGTTCCGACCTTATAGGTGTCGAACTCCTTCCACCAATACAGCGGTGCGGTGATATCCACGCTGACGAGGATCTGACGCATGAACTTTCTGTCGTCGCTGCCGGCACGGATGAGGCGCAGCGCGAGGTTCAGATCGTTCTCACCGAGAACAAAGGTACCGTTCTCATCATAATAGCTATCCATGCGGTCCCAGCTGTTCATTGGGTTGCGGGCGCCGCGGATGGCATTTTCCATATTCATAACGCTGGTGCGCTCTGTTTTGAGCATGGTTGGGTGCCTCCTGTTCCTTTACTTTGTTAAACTATACTATCTATAATCTTCCAAGGTATTATAGCATATTTCGCGCGTTTTGTAAAGGCTTTTTTCAGGATTTGCAGAATTTTGAGCATAGGCTCAAATTTTTTCGTGGTAGGATAGAATTTTTATGCAACAGGACAAATTACGGTAAAAAAACGGCGAGCAGCGCGGCCGCGGCAGCAGGCAGGCAGAGGGCGAGGCAGATGCGGCGCTGCGAAAGCCCACGATCGGCAAGCAGATGGTGCAGGTGACCGCGGTCGGCACGCAACGGATTTTTCCCCTGCAGGAGGCGGCGAAGGACGGTGAGTGTCAGGTCAATGAGCGGCAGGGCGCAGACAAAAAGGGCGCGCCATGCGGGAGCGCCTGCACTCCCTGCGTCGGGCAGCTGCAGCGTCAGCCAGCCGACGATAAAGCCGAGCGGCAGCGCGCCCTCATCGCCCATGAACAGGCGAGCGGGATGCACGTTAAAGGGCAGATAGCCGAGGCAGACACCGAGCAGCGCAGTTGCAACAAGAGCAGCGGTGGGAGCTGTCGGATACAGCAACAATGCAAGCGCGGCGGCTTCGATGGCGACCGTCGTTCCGGCGAGGCCGTCCACGCCGTCGATCATATTATGGGCGTTGGTCAGCAGCGTCAGCCAAAGCGCGGCGGCAAGGGTGGCGGGAACAGACCAATGCAGCGGACGGACGGCAATGGCAGCGGCGGCAAGCTGAACGGCAAGCTTGATGGAGGCGGGTACGCCGAGCACATCGTCCGGCAAGCCGACAAGCAGCAGCGCTGCCGTACCGAGCAGCAGCGGCAGCAGCGTCTCCTCCGCGTGTCCCGTGGCAAAAAGGATTGCCCAAAAGGCAAGCAGCATGGCGATACCGCCGCAGCGGGGGATGGGATCGGTATGCATGCGGCGCGCGCCGCGTGGAACGTCCACGGCACCGATGACGGGCGCGAGCAGGCGTGTGCCGGGCAGAAGCGATGCGCACAGGGCGATCGCGCCGAGCAGGCAGAGCAGATACGGAACAAATGCAGACATAAAAAAACTCCTTACACACCGAAAGAGAGTGTCTCTTTTCAGGATATGTAAGGAGCTTTGATTGGTTTCGACGGTGGGGGCTCTTCCCTGCTCCGTCAGCGGATCTGGACAAAGCCCAGCTTCTTTTGAACCTTGGACAGCGTTTTTCTTGCGTAGTAGGATGCCTCCTCGGCGCCCTTCTTCATGACTGCCTCCAAGTGTGCCTTATCGCTCATCAGCGCGGCGTAGGTCTCCTGCACGGGGCGCAGCGCATCGGCGCAGACCTCTCCGACGGCGAGCTTGAAGTCACCGTAGCCGCGGCCCTCGAACTCATGCTCGATCTCGGCGTGGCTCTTACCGGTAAAGGTGGAGTAGATGTTCATCAAATTATTGATGCCGTCCTTGCCCTCGGCATAACGCACGCAGGTATCGCTGTCGGTTACGGCACGCTTGAACTTACGGATTATTGTATCCCGATCGTCCAGGATGTATACCACCGAGTTGGCGTTTTCATCCGATTTGCTCATTTTTTTGGTCGGATCGGCAAGCGACATGATCTTCATACCCGTTTTGGGAATGATGGGCTCGGGGATGGTGAAGGTATCGGGGAAAACCGAGTTGAAGCGAGTTGCGATATCACGGCACAGCTCTACGTGCTGCTTCTGGTCGATACCGACGGGTACGACGTCCGTCTGATACAGCAGAATGTCGGCAGCCATCAGGACAGGATAGGTGAAGAGTCCTGCGTTGATGTTATCGGAGTGCTTGGCGCTCTTATCCTTGAACTGCGTCATACGGGAAAGCTCGCCGAACATGGTAAAGCAGTTGAGTGCCCAGGCAAGCTCTGCGTGTGCGGGAACGTGCGACTGCACGTACAGCGTGTTCTTTTCGGGATCGAGTCCGCACGCCATGTACAGCGCCAGCGTTTCATAGGTGCGGCGGCGCAGATCGGCGGGCGTTTGACGAACCGTGATGGCGTGTGCGTCTACGACGCAGTAAAAGCATTTATATTGCTCGGAAAACGTAGCAAAATTGCGAATGGCACCCAAATAGTTGCCAATGGTCAAGTTTCCGCTGGGCTGCACACCCGAATAGGAAACCTTCATATCTTGAATCATAAAACTAACCTCCTCTTATGGGGCTCTGCCCCATACCCCGATCAAGAACCTTTTTTAAAAAGGTTCTTAATAATCTCCAAAAAGCTTTCAAAAATGAGTTTTTTCATTTATTAAAGTTTTTTGAAGGATCCAAGGAAACTTTTTTTCAAAAAAGTTTCCTTGGTGGGGTTCGGGGCAACGCCCCGACTTCTCATCGTTCTTATTTCAGCATCGAAGCGAGCGTTGCCTCAGCGGAAGCCAGCGCCTCGTCGATCTTATCCGCGTCACGTCCGCCCGCCATAGCGTTATCGGGACGTCCGCCGCCCTTACCACCGGTTACGGCAGCAACGGCACCGACCAGCTTGCCTGCGTGAGCACCTGCGGCAACAGCAGCCTTACCTGCAGCGGCAAGGAAATTGAGCTTACCGTCGGCAGCGATTGCCAGGACAACGACGGCGTTCTCATACTTTGCTTTGATCTCATCGGTCAGAGTACGAGCCATATCGACGTTCATACCCTCGGCACGAGCGGCAATCAGCATCACACTGCCGACCGTCTTTGCACCGGAAAGGATGGCATCCAGCTTACTGCCGGCCAGCTTTGCGTTGAGCGCTTCGATCTCCTTCTTTGCCGTGGCGATCTCACCCTGCAGAGCGCTTACCTTCTTAACAATATCATTGACGTTGGGTACCTTAAGCTCGCGAGCAACCTCGTGCAGAAGCACATCCTTATGCGACAACAGCGCCAGCACGCCGTCACCCGTGACCGCCTCGATACGGCGAACACCGGCAGCAACGGAAGACTCGGAAACGATCTTGAACAGACCGATCTTACCCGTATTGTCAACGTGCGTACCGCCGCAAAGCTCGATGGACTTGGAACCCATACGAACGACGCGAACGGTCTTGCCGTACTTCTCACCAAACAGCGCCATCGCGCCCATAGCCTTTGCCTCGTCGATGGGCATCTCGGTCATAGAACCCTCGTTTGCGGCAAGGATCTCAGCATTGACGAGTGCCTCAACCTGTCCAATTTCTTCAGGAGTCAGTGCTGCAAAGTGCGTAAAGTCAAAGCGGCAAACGGTATCCGATACGAAGGAGCCTGCCTGCTCAACGTGGTCGCCCAGCACAGAACGCAGTGCGTTCTGCAACAGGTGTGCAGCCGAGTGGTTACGCATGACAGCCTCGCGGCGCTTAACACCGACCTTGGCACAAACCGTATCGCCGACCTTAATGGAGCCGGGGGTTTTGATCTCACAGATATGGAGATAAATGCCGTCGGTTTTCTTGGTATCAAAAACAGGGAGATTGACCTCGTCGGCCTCAATCGTACCCACGTCACCGACCTGACCGCCGCCCTCGCCATAGAAGGGGGTCTTGTCCAAAACAAGCGTGAACTCGCCTTCGTTCACCTGGTCAACGCGGCCATCGTCTACGATAATAGCGAGCCCCTTAGCCTCTGCCTCAAGGACATCATAGCCAACGAACTCGGTCTTGGGCAGGTCTGCCAGCAGCGAGCCGGAAGCGTTTGCCCATCCGCTGATGTTGGCGCGAGCCTCTCTTGCGCGGATTCTCTGCTCCTGCATCAAGGTCGTGAAGCGCTCGTTGTCGATAGCAAGTCCTGCCTCCTCGGCGATCTCGCGGGTGAGGTCGATCGGGAAGCCGTAGGTATCATACAGTTTGAAAGCATCGTCACCCGAGAGAACTGCCTTATCGGCATTCTTGGTGTCGGCGATCATGGTATTCAGAATGTTCAGACCTGCATCGATGGTCGCGTCAAAGCGCTCCTCCTCCATGGAAATGACCTTGAGGATGTAGTCGCGCTTCTCATCAAGCTCGGGATATGCGCCGCAGCTTTCGTTGATCGAAACGGTAACGGTGTCGACCAGGAAAGGATGGTCAATGCCAAGCAGCTTACCGTGGCGGCAAGCGCGGCGGATGATGCGGCGAAGGACGTAGCCGCGACCCTCGTTGGAGGGAATAACACCGTCCGAGATCATGAACATTGCACTTCTGGAATGGTCGGTGATGACACGGATGGAGATATCGTTTTCTGCGTTTGCGCCGTAGGATTTATCGGCGATCTCGCAGGTCTTATCGATGACGCGACGGATGGTATCGACCTCGAACATATTATCTACGCCCTGCATGACGCAAGCCAATCTCTCAAGGCCCATACCGGTATCGATGTTCTTCTGTGCGAGCTCGGTATAGTTGCCGTTGCCGTCGTTATTGAACTGGGAGAACACGTTATTCCAGATCTCCATGAAGCGGTCGCAATCGCAGCCGGGCTTAAAGTCATGGCTGACGCAGCCGTACTTGATGACGCGGTCGAAGTAGATCTCGGAGCAAGGACCGCAGGGACCCGTACCGTGCTCCCAGAAGTTATCTGCTTTACCGAGGCGGACGATATGAGCAGGATCGACGCCGATCTTATTTGCCCAGATGTCGTATGCCTCTTCGTCGTTTTCATAGATGGAGGGCCACAGGAGCTCACCGGGGATCTCCAGCCACTCGGTCAAAAATTCCCACGACCAGGCGATTGCCTCCTCTTTGAAATAATCGCCAAAGGAGAAGTTACCCAGCATCTCGAAGAAGGTACCGTGACGTGCAGTGTTACCGACTCTTTCAAGTTCAGGGGTACGGATGCACTTCTGGCAGGTGCAGACGCGATTACGGGGGGGCTCCTCCTCACCCGTGAAGAACTTCTTCATGGGTGCCATGCCCGAGTTGATGAGCAGCAGCGAGGGGTCATTATGGGGAACCAGCGGATAGGAGGGCAAGCGCAAATGTCCCTTGCTCTCAAAGAATGCGAGATATTTCTCACGCAGGTCATTCAGGGATGTCCATTTCATAGCGGTATATCCTTTCCGGCGTTTTCGCCGCGGCGACGCGCGGTCGCCGTACAAATATAATCAGTTTTTTCCGTCGTGCCGGACACACGACTCCGATTTTTTATTATAACACGGAAATGCTTATCTGTCAAGAAAAAAAGCCGTTTTATTACAACGAAAAGCAATAAAACGACTTTCTTTTTTCTGTTTTATTATGATAGCTCCGTCTATAAGCCGGGTTCTGTCTTAAACGGTCATCAATCTTTGCCTATCGTCGCCGACAGGCTCCGGCAGTGACTGCCGTGCCACCCAAGGATTTGCGATCGGGCAGATCTTATCCTTATGCGGTGTTGCTTCGGATAGGGTTTACAGCAAATGCATGTTACCATGCAAGTGGGTGAGCTCTTACCTCGCCTTTCCATCCTTACCGTGCGAGCACGGCGGTTTATTTCTGTTGCACTTTCCCGGCGGTTACCCGCGGCTGACGTTATCAGCTATCCTGCCCTATGAAGCCCGGACTTTCCTCACCGTAATACCTTTCGGCACCATACGGCGCGTCCGTTCGGCGGAGATATCGTGATATTTTAACATATTTTTTGGGGATTGTCAACCTGCTTTGGGGAAATATTGGGGGGTGGGATATTGTTTGTTGGAGCTTTGTTTGCAAAAGATTTTAGTGAGCGACGATAAAACTG
>JAFTSR010000394.1 GCA_017467225.1 Clostridia bacterium
GCCTCGATCATGACCACCTTCTTGGTGGAGGAAGCGACGGTCAGCTCCAGATCGGAAACCTTGCGCTGTGCCTCGGTGGGGTTGACAACGGGCTTGCCGTCAACCAGACCGATGTGTAGACCGGAGATCGGGCCGTTCCACGGAATATCGGAAACAGCCAGCGCGGTGGAAGCACCGATCATAGCGGCAACCTCGGGCTCGCAGTCGGGATCAACCGACATAACGGTCAGAGTCAGCGCGATATCGTTGCGCAGGTCCTTGGGGAACAGGGGACGGATGGGACGGTCGATAACGCGGGAGGTCAGAACTGCCTTCTCGGAGGGCTTACCCTCTCTCTTGAGGTAACCGCCGGGGATCTTACCGGCAGCGTACATTCTCTCCTCGAAATCGACGGAAAGGGGCAAAAAGTCAATGCCGTCGCGAGGCTTTGCGGAAGCGGTCGCGCAGCAAAGAACAACGGTGTCGCCGTAGCGAACCAGCACGGAGCCGTTAGCAAGGCCTGCGACCTTACCGAACTCCATGACCAAAGGTCTGCCTGCCAGGGTATAGTGGAAGACCTTGTGGTTTTTGAACTGCATCTGGGAGCTTGTGATGTTAAAAGACATGGTTTTTCTCCTTCATAAATGATTTATTATGACGGCACGCCCGCTCCGAGGTTTAACACTTAACCGCGCTGTCAAGGCCTGCTTGGCGGCACGGGTAAATGCTAAAGCCATGTGGGGAGGAGGTGCTCGTTACTTTTTTTGTTGTCTGTAAAAAGCAGAAACGCCGGAGCGAAAAACAAGGGTTGACCGTGTTCCTCGCTCCGGGTACGCTCCGATTACTTTCTCAGGTTGAGCTTAGCGACGATCGCACGGTAGCGCTCGATGTCGTTCTTCTGCAGGTAGCCCAGAAGGTTTCTTCTGTGGCCGACCATCTTCTGCAGACCTCTGCGGCTGTGGAAATCCTTGGGGTTAGCCTTGAGGTGCTCGGTCAGGTTAGCAATTCTGGAAGTCAGGATTGCGATCTGAACCTCGGGAGAACCGGTGTCGCCCTCGTGGACGGCATAGGTCTCAATAATCTTCTGCTTTTCATCCTTCTGCATGGTCATGGTAGTATTCACCTTTCCAAAAATAAAATATTTGTCGGCGGGCAACCCAGAGATCGGCGGGTGAATGTACACGGGATGGACCCGTGCGATGTCCGAAAGCCGAGTTGACGCCATACGCAGTTATTATACCACGATTCGGAACGTTTGTAAAGGGGTTTTTACATTTTATTTATGACTTTTTTGTGAATATTTTTGATTTTGAGGAAAAAAAGAAAAAAGGCCTCGGGTGAGGCGGAGGAAGAAGGTGTTAGATGGTGCGAACATAGCTTTCTATTCTTGATTGGTTTGTTGTTCATTTCTTTGGCTCACCCCAAAGAAACGAACCAAAGAAAACGTGTACAAGGGGACTCCAAGTCCCCTTGTAGATCCCCCGGATTGTGCGTGTTCTGTACGTGTGGGCCTAAAGTTGTTAGGGAGGCTGCTTCGCAGAAGCCGCGGTGTTTGGCGGTTTCGCTTGCGAAATGACGCCGTCAAGGCGTCAAGACAAACTCGCTGTTTCGACGCAGTCGAAACGTTGCTTCGCTGCTATTCCTTGGTGCGGTGCGCATGCCGAACCCCGTAGGGCGGGGCTTGTCTCCCACCGCTGCTTCGGTGTTATCCTATCCCTTGGTGCGGTGCGCACGCCTAACCCGGTAGGGGAGGGCCTTGGTCCTCCCGTTGCGCCGTCTTTTCACTATCTTCCCGTAGAGCTCCCCACAGTTTTCGCCGTCCTTTTTGAGGCGGCGAAAGCAAAGTTTGCAGTTTGCGAGGATCGCGTGTGTTTAGCAAAAAATGCGGCAGCGTTTTTATGAATTCGGCTTTGCCGAATTCGGTGTAACACGCGATGCCGGGGGGACATGGGGGTTCTCCCCCATGCGCGTTTTCTTTGGGTTTCGGCGCAGCCGAAACAGCGTTTCATTTGTCGCGTGACAAAGAAATCGGCAATAAACTTACTACCGATAGAACACTATGTTCGCACCATCTACCCCTCTCTCCGTCGCAAAAGCGTCAGTGCGCCCGCGCCGATGAGAAACAAGCCAAACAGCCGCGCCACCCAGACCTCGGGTAAAAGCGCCGACAGCCGTGTGCCCACAAGAGAGCCGCAAAGGCCTGCTGCGATCAGCAACACCACCGGCAAAGCCGGGATGCGCCGCCGCAGCAGATGAATGCAAAGAGAAGCGGCCGATGCGAAGATGAAAAACAAAAGATTGAGGCCTTGCGCGTGCAGCTGCGATGTGTTGTGCACAAGGCTCAGATACAGAACGAGCAATCCGCCCGATCCGATCCCCATGCCGGACAACACCGCAATCACCAGCACAGCAAGCAAATCCACAACGCTCATGGCTTCCCTCCGTCATTTTCGTTTCATCCGCGCCGCCGTACACGCACGCACGGCGACTTCGACGCACTTTGGCACCGTGCCGTCTATCGCAAAAGCATCCGCACGCCGCTGATCAGCAGCAGCACGGCAAAAAGCTTTTGCAAAAACGGCAATCGCACACGGTCAAGCACCACGCCTCCCAAAAGTCCACCAAAAAGAGCGGGGAGCAGGTAAGGCGCGAACGAAGACAATGACAGCCGTCCGCTACCGGCG
Organism: Clostridia bacterium; assembly: GCA_017467225.1. The sequence goes on from JAFTSR010000394.1 coordinate 2,664, forward strand.
TATTGCAGCGCCGAGAACAGCGAGACCGGCAGCATGGTCAGAAGCGAGATGACGTAAATGCTTTTGGAAACGTCACCCTGCTTGCCGGAGCCTGCGCACAAGCGTTTATACCACGCCGTGAGCACCAGCACCACCACGATGCCGCCACCCGTGCCGAGCAGTCCGTTGATCACGCCGGCGACAAGGCCGGTCATGAGCAGCGTTGCCGTATGACGGGCGGCAATGCCCGTGTGATAATACCGTACTGTTCCCATGCGTGTGCTCCGCCTTTTTCGTTCCGATGCTTACAAGCGCCTGCAAAATTGCAACGACGCTTGCGCTTTTTCTCTCTTTGTCGACCGATCACCGTCGCGCGGCGTTTTGCCCGTACTTTCTTGAAGAAAAATTAAAACATTTTTTTCGAAAAAGTCCGTCTGCCACTTGAAAATCGAGTAAAAAAATGGTATACTATACATTGGTATCGTGTTTGTGTTACGAACCACGCCGCGTGGCGGCGACCCCTCTTTGCGCGACCTCCTTTGGCGAGCGATAACGACGATCGGTACAGGCATAGTTTGTGCCGCGATGCGCGTTTCATACGTCGACTTTGCATCTGCGAAGCGGTAAAAAATGGCATGCAGGTTAAGCACCGCGTGCCGTTGACCGGCGCACCTGAGGGGAATGATCAGGTATACGACGATGAATATAGATGAGGTCTTGTCGGCTGCCGCAGCGGCCGATCGGGAGAAAGGAGACCATTTTGGCTAACAATCAACCAAAAAGCAACAAAAACGGAACGCGACAGAAGGCCGACTGGTTCGAGGCGCTTTGCACCATGGGTGAGGAGCAGCCCACACCAAAGAAGTCGACCAGTACGCGCGGCGGCAGCAAGAGCACCTCTGCCGGTCGCTCCAAGAGCGCGGCGACCACACGCCGTCGGGTGCAGAACCGCTCGGACGATCCCTTCGACGACCGTCCGCCGTTTGACGATACGGACATTCCACCCTTTGACGCCAACGAGGAGTCGGTGGCAGAGACGGTGTTTGCCAAGGATAATAAAAAGAGCGGCACCTCTGCCGCCAAGGGCTCGCGCAGCAGCGCAGGCAGCAGCCGCAGCACCTCGCAGCGCTCCTCTCGCAGCAGCGCCAAGAGTGGCGGCAAGCAAAGCACCGGAGGCAACCGTACCCGCGGGGGACAGGCAGCGCAGCCCGAGGAGCGCAGCGTCGCGGATATCGTCTATTTCCTGCAGCCGTACGCCGTTTGTGCGGTGGGTGCGCTGCTGGCCATCGAGATGCTTCTGTCGCTTATTCTCAGCGGCGGCGCATACGGCTGGACGCGTGACACGCAGCCCTTCCGTTGGTTTGGCTATTATCTGGAATATCTGCTGTTTGGCCTGTTTGGCTACGGCGCGTATCTCATCCCGCCCATGATGATCTATTTGTCGGTTGACCGTCTGCGCCACGGACAGCGCCGCACCGGCAAGGGACTGATGGCAGGCGGCATTGTGCTGCTGTTGCCGGCGATCGTGCACGTTTGCCTGTTGAATGCCGGCGTGGCCGGCGTTCCCGATTCGCTCAGAATGGGCGAGCTGTACAACGCGGGTGCCGCGCATCTGGGTGCCGGCGTGCTTCCCGGATTTTTCGCGTATACGTTTAACGTCGGTCTTGGCGTGATCGGCACGCTGATCGTCGGTGGATTTTTGCTGATTCTGATGTCGCTTTTGCTGGTCGGACTGACGCCGGCCATGCTGTGGGAGCGCTTGCGTGAGGCAAGACAGAACCGCCGTGAGCAAAAGGAGCTGGCCGAGAGCCGCGAGATGGAAATGCGGCAGGAGAGAGGTCTTGTAGTACGGGATGCCGCGCCGCGCAAGGGCAGCACGCCCGAGCAGCGAGCCGCCGATGATATGGAGCGCCGCATTCAGCGCAAGCTGGATCGCGAGCAGGAAAAAATGGAGCAGGAGGCCTTGCGCGAGGCAGAGCGCTCCGACCGCATAGAGAGAGCTAAGGCGACCAAAAAGAGCGGCGGCAAGAGCCGCGCGAGCGAGCCGCAGGAGAGTGAATTTGACCCGATCGATGCGCTGCTGCAGCGCGAGCGTACGGCCGCAGACGAGGATGCGCCCAAGGTCAAAGAGAAAAAGCAGCCCAAGGAGAAAAAGGCTGCCAAGCAGGCCGCGCCGGCGGTGGTGCGCAGCGAGGATGTGCAGCCGTTTGAGGACGTGGACGAGCCCATGGAGGGCGGAGAGGTAGATGCCGTCTTTGAGGACGTGGTCGATCTGCCGGTAGAGGAGGATCCCGCCTTTGCCAAAAAGAAGGTCAAAAAGCGCCGCGCTCAGGAGATGCCGGTCGAGGAGGAAAAGCCGGCCGAGGATGAGCTGCAGACCTATCCCGCGCAGACTGAAATTGAGCTGGATATGGACGCACCCATGCCGGAGGATGACGAGATCACCGAGCTGTTCACGGGCAGCGCTGCTAAGACTGCAGCACCTGCGCAGGAGGCCCAGGTTATGCCGGCCGATCTGAGCGAGATTTACGAGGATTTGGGTGACACCGATGCCGAGGCACCCGATGAGGATGATAATACCGAGCTGGTACAGGCAGACGGCGGCGTGACCATCGCTGTCGAAAAGCTGTCCGACGAGGAAAGAGCGCGCGGCGCGGTCATTGTCACACCCGAGCAGAAGCAGGAGTACGCCCGTGTGCGTCCGTACACCTTCCCCAAGGTAGACATGCTGATGCCCGAGCCGGAGGACGGCGGCGTGACCGAGGCGCTGCTGCAGCAGAAGGCCATCCGCCTGCGCGACACGCTGAACAGCTTCAACGTGCGCGTGGAGGGTGTTACCTACGTTGGCGGTCCAACCGTCACAAGATACGAGGTCAAGCCTGCACCGGGCGTTAAGGTGGCATCCATCACGCGCCTGTCCGACGATATTGCCATGGGTCTTGAGGCGTCGGGCGCGGTGCGTATTGAGGCGCCGATTCCCGGCAAGAACGCCGTGGGTATCGAGGTGCCCAACGACAAGAGAAGCACGGTATATCTGCGCGGTCTGATCGATTGCGAGACCTTCCGCACGGCCAAGAGCCGCGTGACCTGCTGTCTTGGTAAGGGTGTCGGCGGCGTTTCTGTGTATCTGAACATTGAAAAAATGCCCCACCTTCTGATCGCCGGTGCGACCGGTACGGGTAAGTCGGTCTGTATCAACAGTCTGATCATGAGCCTTTTGTACAAAGCCAAGCCCGACGAGGTCAAGCTGCTCATGATCGACCCCAAGACGGTCGAGTTCAGCGTATACAAGGACATTCCACACCTGATGGCACCCATCATTTGCGATTCCAAGCGTGCGGCGGGTGCGCTCAACCTGGCTGTGCAGGAGATGGAGCGCAGATACGAGCTGATGCGCACGGTCGGCGTGCGAAACATTTCCGGCTACAATACCGTGACCGAAAACGATCGCTACGAGCACCCGTATATTCCGCAGATGGTGATCATCATCGACGAGCTTGCTGATTTGATGATGACGGCCAAGAATGAGGTCGAGGCATCGATCGTTCGTCTGGCGCAAAAGGCGAGAGCGGCGGGTATCCATCTGATTTTGGGTACGCAGCGTCCGTCGGTTGACGTTATCACCGGTCTGATCAAGGCCAATGTGCCCTCGCGTATTTCATTTACCGTAACCTCGCAGGTCGACTCCCGTACCATTCTGGACAACGCCGGAGCGGAGAAGCTTCTGGGTATCGGTGACATGCTGTATGCGCCCATCGGCTCGTCCAAGCCGCAGCGTGTACAGGGCTGCTTTGTCAGCGACGACGAGGTTGAGAAGATTGTGGACTTTATCCGTCGCAATAACGACGAGGTCAGATACGATCAGAACTTCCTTGACAATCTGGACCGTGAGGCCGAGCTGATCGGCAGCAAGCGCGACCGTAACGACGATTACGGCGACGAGGACGGAGAAGCCGGTGATCTGGATCCCAAGTTCTACGAGGCGCTGGGAATTGCGGTCAAGAACAAGCGCATTTCTACGTCGCTGTTGCAAAGAGCCATTTCGATCGGCTACGGCAGAGCGGCCAAGATTCTCGACCAGATGGAGGACAAGGGCTTTATCGGCCCGGCGAGCGGAAACAAGCCGCGTGAGATTCTCATCTCCGAGGAGGCCTACCGCGAGCTGATGATGAATCAGGATTGAGGGTAAGGGAACGATGTGGGGAGACGAGGGGCGCTGCCCCTGTCCCCCGCAAGCCCCTTTTGAAAAAGGGGCTTGATCCCGAAAACTTTGTGGCATTTTGAAGATATTTATCCGTGATCATGCAGATATCGTCATAATTAAAACATTCCCACAGACCATGCAACGGTTTGTGGGAATGTTCGTTTTATAAGTGGAAAGCGTCGGTTTCAGCCAAGGCTCCCTTGTGCAAAGGGAGCTGTCAGCGAAGCTGACTGAGGGATTGTTTCGCGGTTCACAAGCATTACGCCCTCTCCGTTCCGATAAAGCCGACGCGGGCGAATTTTTCCGGCGCGCGGCGGATGATATAGTCGATATAGGATGCCATCATTTTGGCGGTCAGAAGGTATCCGGCTGCGTTCATGTGGCCGCCCATGAAGAAGTTGCGGTAAAACTCCTCGTCGTACGCGGGTGCGTAGCGGCGCAGATCGATGACGTGCACATGATCCGTGCCGAAGTGCTCGGCCAGCGCGTACATCAAGGCGGCGTGTTCGTCAGCTCTTGCCTCACGTGCCGGCGCATTCTGGGGAGTTGAGGGAATGGTGACAAGGAAGAAATGCGCGCCCTTTTGCATGGCAGCATAGCGCTGGATGATCTGCGCGTAGTAGCCGGCAAAGGTGGGTGCGTTTTTCTGCCAGTCCTCATCGCAGACGTCCGCCACCGAGCCCATGGGGAAGGTCATATTGTTGAGCACGTCGTTGACGCCCAGCGCAATGATATAGGCATTGGCTGCCAGGGCAGGTGACCAGAAATCGTTTGCCTGGGCAAAACGGAGGCAATACTCGGCCGCCGACATGCCGCCACGGGAAAAATTGTACACCTTGCTGCCTGCCATGCGACCCAGGTGCTGTCCCCAGGAATAGTCGAACATGTCATGGTAGGTCTTGACGCCGTCGGCATCCACGTACTCGAACTCACCCGAGGACAGACTGTCACCCACACAGGCGATGGTGCGGAAAATACCGGTCATGCCGCCGTCGGTGACCAGGCGATCCAAGGGACGCTCGTCGGGGGCAAGATAATAATCGTGAATATTCATATGCTCCTCCTTGATGGTCAAAGATATGCATCTATTGTACCACGTTTGGGTGCGCTTGTCAAATACTACTTGACAATTTTTTCAAGGTGTGATACAATTTTTTCATGATAAAGAACTCAGAAGACTGCGAAAGGATGCTTGCCATGTATCTTGGTATCGATATCGGCACCACCTCCATCTGCGCGGTGGTCATCTCCCACGACGGAACGCTGCTGGAGTCCGTCACAAAACTCAATACTTACGGCTCAACCGACGGTGCCGCGCGCCTGCAGAACGCCGACGGCATTGCAGCGCTCTGCGGCCAAATCTGCGACAAGCTCACCGCCGCCTATCCCGTTGTCAGCATTGGCGTGAGCGGCCAGATGCACGGCATTTTGTATGTGGACGCCGATGGTCTGGCGGTCACGCCGCTGTATTCCTGGCAGGATGAGCGCGGAAATTTGCCGGTAGATGGCGCCCAAACCTACGCCGAGCAGCTTTCCCGTCTGACGGGTCACCGCATTTCCACCGGCTATGGCTGCTGCAGCGTATATTATGATATGCAGAATGATGCTGTTCCCAAGAAAGCAGCTGCCTTTTGTACCATCGGCGACTACGTTGCCATGCGGCTGTGCGGCAGAAAAACGCCTCTGCTGCACGACAGCTGTGCGGCGTCTCTTGGCCTTTTTGATCTGAAAAGCCGCGCTTGGGATGAGATCGCCATCCAAAACGCTGCTCTGCCGCGGCATCTCTTTCCCGAGGTGACGGATATGGTTGCACCCCTGGGACAGCGTGCATGCGGCGCGACGGTCTACACCTGCATCGGGGACAACCAGGCCTCGGTCTACGGCTCACTTCGTGACGAGAGCGCATTTTTGCTCAACATCGGCACGGGCAGCCAGATTTCCATGATCACCAAGGGGTACTGCCAGGTGCCGCTCGGCGAGGTGCGTCCTTATCTTGACGGCGCGTATCTGGTCGTCGGCTGTCCGCTTTGCGGCGGCTATTCCTACCGCCTGCTCAGGGATTTCTTTGGCAGCGTTGGCGGCGAGATCAGCTATGATACCATGAACGCCTGGGCGCTGGCGGCGCTCAAGGCAGAGGTGGCGGCACCTTTTGTGGAGCCGACCTTCCGCGGCACCCGGGCAGAGCCTCGTCGCCGCGCGAGTATCACAGCGCTTTCTGAGGCGAATTTTAACGCACCCGCTCTGACGCTCGGCGTGCTGCGCGGCATCAGCGGCGAGCTGAGAGAGTTTTATGCCGCATTCAAAGCCCTTTTAGGTGAACGGACGATGGCCGTCGGTGCGGGGAACGCCGTGCGTCTGAACGAGGCTTTGCGGTGTGTGCTGCAAAGCGATTTTGGCTGTGATCTCGCCATTCCCGTGCACACCGAGGAGGCTTCCTTTGGCGCGGCACGCGCGGCCGCCCGGGCACATACCGGCGAGGATTTCAAGCATTGGATTGGGTATCAGTGATATGAAGTGTGGGGGAAACTTCTTGGAAGAAGTTTCCCCCACACCCCCTTCAAGAACTTGATCAAATAATAGCAGTTGTATTTTGTAAGTTTTTGAAGATTCCAAAGAAACTTTTTTCAAAAAGTTCCTTTGGTGGGGTTTGGGGGCAAAGCCCCAACCTCTCTCGCTTTTGCACGCCACCCTTGACAAACGCGGTACGCTGCTGTATAATATCGATAATGATGCAGGAAGGGCAGGTGCAACAATGAAAAATCGATGGAAAGCCGTGTGCGTCGGCGCTGTGACCACCTTGGCTGTGGTGCTGTTTTTGCTGCTGCCCTACCTTTTGCCGCCGGCGGACGGCACCGATCTTTCGGACGCGCCATTTCAGATCCATGTCATCGACGTGGGGCAGGGAGACGCCATGCTGCTGCTTTGCGAGGAGCAGACTGTGCTGATCGACACCGGTACCAACGAGAGCGAGGGCGCGCTGCGCGCTTATCTGGACAGCTGTGGCGTGGAGGAGATCGATTATCTGATCATCAGCCATCCGCACGAGGACCACATGGGTGGCGCGGACATGGTGCTGCGCGAGTACGACGTGCACACCTTGGTGATGTCCGATCTGGCACCGGACGCGGATGTGGGAATACAGTTCACGACAGCACTGACCGCGAGTGAATCGACCGTCATGGTTCCGCGCGTTGGCGAGGTGATCCGGGCAGGCGCGCTGCGCATGACTTTCCTCGCGCCGCCCGACGGCGGATTTTCGGATGTTAACGATCACTCTTTGGTCGTGCGCTGCGAATTTGGCGAGACCTCGCTTTTGACCGTGGGTGATGCCGAGGCGGAGGTGGAGGCGTGGCTGCTGGCAAATACCGACGCGGCGCTTTTGGACGTTGACCTGCTCAAAGCCGGGCATCACGGCTCAGACACCTCCACGGGCGCGGATTTTCTCGCCGCGACCACACCCACCTACGTGGCGATCTCCTGCGGACGCGGCAACACCTACAATCATCCCGTGCAGAGCGTGCTGGATGCCGTCGCTGCCGCAGGTGCGCTGTCCTGCCGCACCGATACCGACGGCACGCTGATTTTTCTCTCCGACGGCGAGCAGCTGTGGCGGGAGAGGTGAGAAAACGCAAGGGGCGTTGTCCCTTGACCCCACGCTCCGCGGGCTTAAGAATCTCCCAAAAACCTGTGAAAAATTTTTGGATTGGGTTTGTTGCGGATGTGTTTTGAATAAAATGCCTTTTGCCTACGCTTTCTCAACCGCCAAAAAGTAATTTTATGCTATGAAACGCTTGACTCTCACCTATACTTTAGTGATACAATGGTGGTGCTGAAAAAAGCACTTGGTAAGAGAAAGGAGTCACAAATTTATGTGCAAGAATAATTACATGCTCAAAGCTGTCCGTTTTGTCGCTGTTTGGGCGGCTGTACTACTTTGCCTGTTAGCAGCGACGGCCTGCAACAAGCAGCCCAATCCCGACGAAACCGAGCAACAAAATCCATCCGCTGTTCAACTCCCCGACTCGCCTTCCGATCAGGACGAGCCACAGCCCACCAAAACGATTGCCAACGTGGAGGACATGGTGCGGATTGAAGGCGTTCTTTCCATCGAAAAATTGGAATTTACAAATATGATTTATGGCGTGGTGGCCTATCAAGTGTTATGCCATGCCGCCGACGGTACGCAGCTTGCCATGGAAATCATTCTGCCCGACGATTATACCGATGCGGCAACAGACTATCCTGTTTTGTTCTATTATCCGCAGATTGGCTGGAGCGTGGATGAGCTTGCCATGCTTTACGCGAGGTACGGCTATATCGTTATCCGTCCTTATATGCGTGGTTACGGTCAAAGTGAAGGGATGCGCGACCTTGGCGGTGCCGGCGATATTTCCGATGCACAGACACTTCTGCATATCTGCGACAGCGCAGGCTTTTTGCAAAACAAAAAAATGTTCCTCCTCGGCTCATCCGAGGGAGCAACCATTGCTCTGCGCTTGTTCGCTCAGGATGACGCAAGGCGTTTTGAAGGCTGTGCCGTGGTAGATGTCATTACCGATATGCATGCATACGGTGAGATGCGCGGAGAGAGCATCATGGAATTGCAGCACCGCTTGATTGGGAACACATACGAGGAAGCTCCCGAAGAATACGAGCTGCGCTCCCCCTTGTATTTTTACGAACGCCTTGATCGTCCGATGCTCCTTTTGTGCTATACCCAAAGCCCGTTTATTTCGGTGGAGAGCATTGACTTGTTTTATGAGCGGCTGTGCACCGTCAATCCGGATGTTACCTATCACAAATTGGATGCTTTGAGTGCGGATTTCTCTCATCCGGGGTATTCGTATCTGATGTCATGGCTGGGGGATTTTAATGAAAACGATTAAAACCATTCTTGGCATTTTCCTGTTCGCGGTAATGCTGTTTTCCTGCAGCCCGACGCCGTCCGAGCAAGAGCCATTACCCATACCAAACCGGGAGCAGCAGCCGGAAACAAAGCCGCCGCAAGAGGATATCCCCACGCAAGCCGTCACCGAGCCGGAACTCGATGGCAATTACTATATCGTGCGTAGTGAGTGGCTCACCTGCTGCTTTTATAAGCACGACTATGCGGCTCAAGAGGTTCTTGCGATTGCTTCCGAGGCCTTGGACGTTGCGGCGGACATTCGCGCCTTCCTGGGCATTACCTACACGGAAAAGCAAGCCGCGCATACCGTTTGCTATTTCGATTCTACGCATAAAAACGCGGATGGTTTGCCGCAATCGCAAGCCATCCCTGCCAAGCGCATGCTCTATTGTGGCGGTCTTGAGTCCTTTACGCACGAATATACCCATATCGTTACCGGAAATTCACCGGATGTACGTTATGCGCCGGAGAAGATTTTTTCCGAGGGGCTGGCAGATTATGTGATGTATTCCTTTACTGAGAAAATTGCCACAAAGGAATATCAATATTTCACCTCTTATCAGCTGGAACAGGAGATGGGTAGCGCGGATCATGCCGCCGTTCTTTCCATGATGACCGAAAAGGGAATTGAAAAAACGGGAAAGAATTACAGGCTTGCGATTGTAGCGCTCTTTGATAGGGAATCGAGGATGGAGCAGCTGCATTTCCCCGTCGAAAATTCTCTCTACCAAGAGGATTCTTACCCTTATTTTGTGGGGTACGTTTTAGCTACGTACTGCATCGAGCACAACGGTGGTATTGCGCCACTGATGCGTGCCTATTGTGATTATCTCAAAACACCTGAAATCTACGGTGTTACATTGGAGGAATTGACCGCACAAGCTGTCCGACACAACACCGCGTTGTTCTATCAAGGAGCGGAATAACCGCCCTGAAAATCTTTTTGGAAAGGATATTCCATGTCACCTGTTACATATCCCGATTTTCTTCGCGCCGGGCTGTCACTCGAACCCTTCGGCATTCTTCCCGGCGATGCGGAAAGTGACTATTTTTGCACGCCGCGCGGCTCGACCATCCTTGGCTGGACCGGCGTGGATGGCATTCATTACGTTCAGATCAAAAAGCTCGGTGAGACTGTGTTTGCCGTCAATCCCTATGCCGACCCCGGTCGCCATGCGCATCCTGTGGCGAATAACTTTGAGGACTTTCTCTGTCTGCTTGCCAAATGCGGACATGAGAGCTATCTGGAGCAGGCCCACGGCTGGACGTGGGAGCAGTATGAAGCTTTTTCGCAGAAAAATCCCATGACCGCTGCGCAAAATGACGCTGCCGAGCGTATCATGTCGCACTTTGGCCTGGTGCCGGTTGGTGACGTTTATACCTAC
>JAFTSR010000395.1 GCA_017467225.1 Clostridia bacterium
AAATCACCGTTTTGTCGTCGGTATGATGCAAAATGGAGTGATTGAGCTGGTATTCTGCCATCGGGTCAAGTGCGGCGGAGGGCTCATCCATGATCACGATGGGGTAGTCACCCGCAAACACACGCGCGATGGCGACCTTTTGCGCCTCGCCGCCCGAGAGATTGGTGCCCTTGTCGTTGAACTCGCGGGTCAGATGCGTCTGCAGCCCGTCGGGCAGAGAGGACAGCTTGTCGGAAAAATCGGCGTAAGAGAGCGCCGTGCGCACTCGCTCGCCGTCCGTCTGCTCGTCGTACGCGCCCATGGTAACGTTCTCGGCCAGAGAGGTGGCGAACAGCTTGAAGTCCTGGAACACCGTGCCGATGTGCTGCCGCCAGGCCTCAGGGTCAAAGGTGCGGATGTCAATGCCGTTGTAAAGGATTTGTCCCTCACTCGGGTCATAGAAGCGCATGAGCAGCTTGATCAGCGTGGTCTTGCCGGCGCCGTTGTAGCCGACCAGCGCGATCTTCTCACCGGCGCGGATGGTCAGGCTGACATTCTTGAGCGCCTCGTATTCCTTTTTCTGCTTGGCGCGCTTTTCGATCTCCTGCGCCTCGTGGAATTCATACTTCGGATTGGTAAAGGCGTAGGTAAAGCTGACGTTTTTGAACTCCAGGCTTTTGAAGGGCGGAATTTCCTTCTCGTCGCCCGTGACACGCGGCTGATAGCGCATAAATTCGCGATGCCGCTCGATGTAGAGCGAATGCTGCGCGTATTTGGTCACGCGACCGACCAGATCGTCAAGCAGCCACATGATCTCACTCTGCACGCCCACAGCCGCCGCAAAGCCACCGATCAGCAGTGTGCCACCGTCCAGCAGCGTGATCATGTAAGCAATAATGCCAAACTGCGCCACCACGCGCAGAAAATCCCAGGCGAAGCCGTAGGTCATAAAATAGTGCCAGCCAAAGCGGCGGTCGTTTTTGACCAGGGCGTCCATGGTCGCCTCGTACTCGTCCAGCACCAGATCCTTGGCGTGGCTGATGCGGATTTCCTTGGCGTAGTCGGCAAGGCGAAACGTGCGGTTGATGTAATTTTTCTTGCGGTGCAGAGAATTGTTGGCCCGGCTGTGATGAAAGCCGACGCGGTTGCCAATCAGATTGGCGAAGATGGACACAACGCTGATCAAAAGCAGAATGACGGCAATGACGGGATCGACCGAGAACATCAGCGTCATCAAGGTGCCCGAGGCGACCAGTCGGTTGATCAGCTTGCCCGTGTCCTCCATGACGGCGACGGCACGGGTGTCCGACTCGTTCATCGCCCAGACGAAATCGTTGTAGAATTCGGGATCGTCAAAGCAGCCAAGGTCCAGGGCGCGGACACGGCGGAACATTTCTTCGTGCATGCGCAGATGGAGGCGGTAGCGCATGATGGGATTGTGCCAGCGCCAGTACCAGGCGGAAAAGCCGTGCGCCAATATGTAAAACAGCGCCATCATGCCAATGAGAGATGCCGCATAGGCAAACTCGGTGCCGCCGTCGATGGCATTGAGCAGACGAAAGCTGAAAATGGATGCGGCGGAGTTGATCAGACCCCAGATGACACCCTCGGCGATCATCAGGACAAAATAGTCGGGCGTGTAGCGTGCCACCTTGCCGATCATGTAGAGATTATTTTTGAGAACCGAGGAAAATTTCTGCTTTTTTCGCTTGGTCTTGGGGTCTTTTTTGAATAGCTCAAGCATGGTGCTCCGCCTCCTCTCCCAGATAATTTTCCGCCTGCCTGCGGAACATGGCGGCGTATTTGCCGTCCTTTTCCATCAGCTCGGCATGGCTGCCTACCTCGATCAAGCGCCCGTTTTCCATCAGAAGGACGCGGTCGGCAAGCACCGCGCTGGAGAGGCGGTGAGAGATAAATATGACGCTGCGACCCGTCGTCGCGCGCATCATATTCTCAAACATCTGATACTCCGCGATGGGGTCAAGCGCCGAGGAGGGCTCATCCAGCACCACCACGGGCGCGTGCTCGGCAAAGACGCGGGAGAGCGACAGCTTTTGCTGCTGACCGACCGAGAGATTTTCGCCCTGATCGTCAAACTCGCGAGTGAGCACCGTCTCCATGCCGCGCTCGAAGCCCTCGATCTTGTCCCAGATGCCGCTGTCGGTCAGGGCTGCCTTGACCAGCGCCTCGTCGCCCTCGCGGCGGCGGCGCAGAAGCACGTTGTCGCGCACCGTCATCGAAAACACCTTGAAATCCTGAAAAACGGTGCTGAAGCGGTCGCGCCAGGAGTGCACGGTGCAGTCACGGGCATCCACGCCGTCCATGCGCACGCTGCCTGAGATGGGGTCGTACAGCCGCAGCAGCAGCTTGACCAAGGTGGTCTTGCCCGAGCCGTTGGCACCGACAAGCGCTACTCTCTCGCCGCGGTGCAGGGTAAAGCTGATATCGTGCAGCGTGTCACCCTCGGCGCCGTCGTAGCGGAAGCAGACGCGGTCAAAGACAATGTCACCACCCTCGGGTGCGGTCGTCTCGCCGTCAGAAATTTTTGGCTGATAATCCAAAAAGTAGCGGATGTCCTCAAGGTACAAGGCGTGCTCACCAAACTCGGCGATGTTCTGCACCAGCTGGCTCAGGCACCACGAAATGGTTCCGACCGAGCCGAGCACCACGATGCAGTCGCCCAGCTGCATGCCGCCGTTCTCAGGGCCGAGCACCATGGTGCTCCAGACGGCGTACAGCGTCGCGCCCAGCACCGTGAACACCTCAAGACCGATGCTCTGCAGATATCCAAGCACAGCCACCTTGATGCCGTATTTGCGCATGGCTGCCTTGAGTCCCTTGTGCGTTTCTCGCAGATCGCGCAGCATATTTTCAAACATGCTGCCGCTGCGCATTTCCTTGGCGTACTCCCCAAGATAAAAGGTGCGGCGCACGTAATCGGCGCGGCGGTGCAGGGATTTGCGCTCGTCATCCAGCTTCTTTTGCAGCACCCGCTCGCGGCGGCGCAGAAGCCCCAGGAGCAGCGGGAACAGACCGAAAATCATCAGCCACGGGTCGATGTAGAACAGCAAAAACGAGTTGGCCGTCAGGGCGATGATACGGGCGACCAGATTGTCCAGCGTCCAGAGCACCTGCATCATGCGGTTGTGCGACTCCTCGACGGCGCGGACGTATTTCTCGTAGAATTCGGGCGACTCGTAGCAGGCCAGCTCCACCTCGGCGGCCTTCCGATACAGACGCGTTTCGATGCTTCGGATGATGCGGTTCCAGGGACGCACCGAGCCGACGTTCCAAAAGTAGCGCAGCGACATGTAGGAAACGACGCTGATCGCGCCCAGGACCAGTACGTAGCGGATCAGCGCGGCGGCATCCTTGCCCTCTTCGACGCCGTTGACGATCTGCCGCAAAAGGAACGAGCCCGAAAGGAAGTCCAAAAGACCGTAGATCAGCGACGAGCCGAGATAAACGACCAGATACAGCGGCGAGGCTTGTCCGATGCAGCGCAGGGCAAACAGGTCGTTGGACAGCGTGCGGCGCAGCGTCAGCCGTTTCTTTTCGGCCTTTTTCTTTTTGCGCTCCTGCCGCGCCGCCTCGCGGCGGCGGATGCGCTCCTCTTTTTTGTTTTGTTTATCGTTCAAGTAAGGTCTACCTCCGTGTTGTAATGACCTTATTATAGCATATGGGATTGGTTTTGTCAATCAACTATTTGTTGCGGTAGCGGTCGTGCGGCATAAGAGAGGTCAACGGGTGGTTGCAAAGGCGCAGCCACTTTTTTTATTGTGCTTTCCATGCAAAAACGAACGGCCGCAGGGCAGCCGTTCGTTTGATACGTATGCTGTTTTACTGCAAAAGAGCCAGCACGTCGTGAAAGAGCGACAGGCTTCTTTCCAGAATGCCGTGCATCTGCGCGATGGCAATGCCGTAGTTGACCATGGGAATGCCGGCATCGCTTGCGAGTGTGAGTCGCCGCTGCATTTCGTTCTCCTGCAGCATGCAGCCGCCGCAGTGGACGATGACGCGGTAGGGGGTCAGATCCTCCGGGAAATCCGTGCCGGAGGTGAACGAGAAGGCAGGCTTGGCACCGGAGAAGCTCTCGATCCAGCCGGGCATTTTGACCGTGCCGATGTCGTTGCATTGGCGATGGTGGGTACAGCCCTCGCAGATCAGCACGCGATCGCCGTCCTTGAGTGCGTGCAGCGCGGCGGCACCGCGGACAAGGCGGGCAAGGTCGCCCTTATAGCGCGCCATCAGGATGGAAAACGAGGTCAGCGGCACCTCTTTGGGCACCATGGCGGCCACCTTGCCGAACACCTGCGAGTCGGTGACGATCATACGCGGCGGTTGCTTGCAATTTTCCAGCATGGCCGGCAGCTGGTCGGGCTGGCAGACAAGGGCAGTGGCATGCGCGTCCAGAATATCGCGCAGCGTCATCTGCTGCGGCAGAATCAGTCGCCCCTTTGGCGCGGACTCGTCGATGGGAGTGACTAGCACGACGGTATCGCCTTGGCGCAAAAGGTCGCGGATGAGCACGCGGTCGTGCTTGATGGCGGCGGCAAAGGCGCCCAGCTTTTCCTTGAGGTCGTGGATCCCCTCGCCCGTCTTTGCGCTGACGTAGAGTGTATGGTCGGGCAGGGGTGGACGATCGGTGAGCCGGTCGGCTTTATTGTAGGCAATCAGATAGGGAATTTGACGGGTGGCAAGCTCCTGTTCCAGCGCAGCTTCAAGCTCGCTTTTGCCGCGCGCGGCGTCGATGACCAGCACGGCGAGGTGGACGGTAGCGAGCACCTGGCGGGCGCGTTTGACGCGCAGCTCGCCTATTGTGGCCTGGTCGTCGTCAAGGCCGGGGGTGTCGATGATCATGACGGGACCCAGCGGCAAAAGCTCCATGGCTTTTCTGACGGGGTCGGTGGTGGTGCCGGCGACGGGGGAGACGAGGGAGACGGGTTGGTTGGTCAGGGCGTTGCACAGGCTGGATTTGCCGGCGTTGCGCAGGCCGAAGAAGCCGATGTGGATGCGATCGGCGGATGGTGTGGCGGTGAGGCTCATGGGGTGGTGGTCTCCTATGGGTTTAGATTGTGCGAACATAGCTTTCTAACTGTAATTGGATTATTCTTCACTTCTTTGACACACGTCAAAGAAGTGAAGCGAAGAAAACGTGCATAAGGGACTGCCGTCCCTTATGTATCCCTGCTGCTTCGCGTGCTACACGCAAAAACGCTCCCGCGTTTTTGCTAAACGCACGCGGTTGCTGCATAGCAAAAACTTTGCTTTCGCCGTTTCAAAAAAACGGCGAAAACGGAGGGATTTCTACGGGAAGAAATGCCGTCCTTGGTAGGGGAGGGGCTTGCTCCTCCCGCGTCGTAAAATCTCAAATCGCACGTGATGGGCGGATATGGAATCCGCCCCTACAGGAAAACGATGATCCCCGCAAAAAACA
>JAFTSR010000396.1 GCA_017467225.1 Clostridia bacterium
AATACGACCGTAAACAATGGTGCGGACGGCGCCCTTGACGTCGCGAATCTGCGGCAGCGTCATTTCGGGCGAGAGAATGAGCGTCGAGAAGCCCATGGCGTGCAGCTGCGCCGCGCTTTGCGAGTTGGTCACGTTAAGGCGGAAATCACCGTCTGCCACCATGCCGTGAGTCGTTGCAAGTGTCAGATGGCCGAGATTGCCGACCAGGGCGTGACGAATACCCAAGGCTGCGGCCTCGGCCATCCATTTTTGCACGGTAGGCAGCTCGCATTCCCGCACGACCTCGGGTAAAAGCACGCCCAAGGGCTTTGCCGCTCTGTCTGCGCGCTCGATCAAAGAGGGTGTGGCCAGCAGAGACTGCAGCGGCAGATAGCAGCGGTCAAAGTAGGCAAGCGCCTGCTCGGTCAACTGCTCCGACCGGGCAAAGCGGGCTGTCCTCTCGCCGTTAACGCTCTCGCGTCCGGCGATCGGCAACGGCAGCGGCTCAGGAGCAGAAGCGGCCAGATAGCGCGGTTGCTTACGCTCGGACAGGGCAGCGAGTGCGCAGCGGCGCAGCTCGTTGAGCGCGCTGACGGGCACCATCAAGCCCTCGTCCAGCTCGATATTGACGTTTTGCAGGCGGTAGGGTGTGCCGCCAAGCTTGGAAAATTGCCGCAGCAGCAGCTCACGATCCAACGGCGCGGTTTTGGCAGGCTGCGGTACGATGCCTTCAGCCTGGGCGCTGTGCGTTGCCGTTTGTACTGTGGCGCGCATGGGGTGTCCTGCGCGGACGGAAAGCGTCACGTCCAGCGGCAGCGTGCGCGTGATGCGGATGGGAGAGGCGGACAGCTTTTCGCTTTGCGCCTTGTCGCGCTCCGAACGGACACCCAGCATGCTGCGATCGATGTGACGGGTAAAATAGCCGTCGGTAAAGCCGCCGCGGGAAAACGCATCGGCAAGCTCGCGCATCTCCTCGCGCGTGGCGGCGCGGCGCTCATCCAAAAGGCGGCGCCAAATGCGAGTGACGGTCAGAACGTAGGCGGGAGATTTCATTCTCCCCTCAATTTTGAGCGAAGCAAGTCCCATATCGATCAGCGCCGGTACGTGCTCGGCCAGCGAAAGATCCTTAAGGGAGAGCGGATAGCTTTCCTTGCTGCTGCCTGCGGCACGATAAGGCAGGCGGCAGGGCTGTGCGCATTCGCCGCGATTACCGCTGCGACCGCCGACCAGCGAGGAAAACAGGCATTGTCCCGAATGGCAGACGCAAAGGGCACCGTGGATAAATGTCTCAATTTCAATCGGGGAACGGACAACGATGCGGCAAAGATCCTCGCGCGACAGTTCGCGCGCGACCACCATGCGGCTGAAGCCGTGCTTTGCCAGAAGAATACCGGCGTCGGCGTTGTGTGCGCTCATTTGCGTCGAGGCATGCAAGGGCAGCGTCGGAAGTGCGCTGTGAATGGCAGCAGCACCGCCAAGATCGGCGACGATCCGTGCATCCACGCCGTACTCAGCCGCCTGTGCGGCTGCGCGCAGATAATC
>JAFTSR010000397.1 GCA_017467225.1 Clostridia bacterium
CATAAGGGACTGCCGTCCCTTATGTATCCCTGCGCTGCCGGCGACCACTATTCGGGTCGACGGCAGGTGCGAAGTCGTCAGCCATCCGCAGACGGAATGAGAGGCGGTTAGTGTTTGTTAGGTATCCTGTTTTTCTTTCCGTAGAAGACCCGCAGTTTTCGCCGTCCTTTTTGAGGCGGCGAAAGCAAAGTCTGCAGTCTGTAACAACCGCGTGCGTTTAGCAAAAACGCGGGGGCGTTTTTGCGTGTAGCACGCGAAGCAGCAGGGATACATAAGGGACGGCAGTCCCTTATGCGCCTTTTCTTTCGCCTATTTCTTTGGGGCGTGCCAAAGAAATAGGCAATACACCAATTACAGTCAGAAAGTTATGTTCGCACTCCCCAAAATTCTCCCCCGCAAAATAAAAAAGTCCTGTTGACATTTCCTTCATCTTATGTTATCATATACCCATCCCCGCCGCACACACGCGGCGCTCCAAGAAAGGATGGATTTCACTATGGCTATGCAATGTAAACGAGACTTTCTCTCACTCAACCGTGACATCATTCAAGGCAAAGCCGGCAAAAAGGTGCTCTTCCAGCCCCGTATCGATTGCTGGTACCACGATCGCATCTTCCGCGACGGCACCCTTCCTCCTCCCTACGACGGCCTTTCCCGTCACGATCTGTACTGCACACTGGACGTCTCTCCCCGTGTGTATGAGTTCAACGGCTGCGTCCAGGCCTACGATAAGGAGCCTGTCAAGCGCTGGAGCCGTAAAATCTCCGATATGGAGCAGGAGATTCACATCGAAACACCCGTCGGCGAGGTCACCTATCTGTGGGCAACCAACGACTCCAACGGCGGTTGGTACTTCAAGACCTTCCCCGCCAAGACCGAGGAGGACCTCAAGGTCATGATCTGGCTGGAGAATAATACGCTGTGGCGCTGGAACCAGGCGCACTACGACAATATGGTCGCCGAGTGGGGCAACATGGGTCTGCCCTCCATCTTCGTGCCCCGCGTCACCATTCAGAAGACCATCGTCGAGGTTATGGGCGTTGAGGGCACAGTCTACGGCCTTGCCGATTTCCCCGAAACCATGGAGGAATTCTTCGAGGCATCCGAAAACAGCGTCATGCGCATGATCGAGGTCATCAAGGACTGCCCCTTGGAGTGGATCAACTACGGCGACAACGTGCACGGCGGCGTGGTCTCCCCCCGCCTGTTTGAAAAATACATCATGCCCGCCTACCTGCGCCGCAACGAGGAGCTGCACAAGGCCGGCAAGTTCACCTTTGCTCACTGGGACGGCGACTGCAAGCCGCTACTCAAGTATGCGCGCAAGTGCGGTCTTGACGGCATCGAGGCCATGACTCCCGTTCCCCAGGGCGACGTCACCATCGACGAGATCAAGGAAGCGCTGGGCGACGAAGTCTTCCTGGTCGACGGTATTCCCGCCATTCTGTTTGACGAAATCTATCCCGAGCAGCAGCTGCTTGACACGGTGCAGGAGCTGATCGACAAATTTGCTCCTCGCCTGATCTTGGGTATCTCCGACGAGATGTCCTCAACGGGAAACATCGAGCGTATCAAGCTGGTGCGTGATTACGTCGACGCGTATAACGCCAAGTGCGACAAGGAGGGCAACTGATATGCGAACCTATCTTCTTCCCAAGGACGGCAACGCCTACAAGGCCAATTTGCACTGCCATTCCGTCCACTCCGACGGCGCGTGGACACCTGCGCAAATCAAAGAGGAGTATCAGGCAAACGGCTATTCCATCGTAGCCTACACCGACCACAACGTCATGCTCTCCCACGCTGATCTGAAGGACGAGAATTTTCTCCCTCTGACCGGCTTTGAGGCAGACTTCAACGAGGGCGGCGCGACCATCGATCCCAACATTGGAACCATCCGCTGCTGTCACCTTTGCTTCATCTCTCCCACCGAGCAGACCGATTTTGAGCGCGATGCGCCCGGCACCTCCCGTGCCTACACGCCCGACAACATCAACGCATACATTCAAAGCTTCCGTGACAAGGGTCACTTTATCACCTACAACCATCCGACCTGGTCGATGGAATGCTACCGTGAGTTCTCGCAGTACCGCGGCTTTGACGCTATGGAGATCTGCAACTACGGCTGCTACAGCGCCGGCTTTGACGAGGAAAACTCCCGTTACTACGACGATATGCTGCACCTTGGCATGCGCATCGGCTGCACCGGCACCGATGACAACCACAACCGTCATCCGCGCAACCACGCCAAGTGGGACTCCTTCGGTGCATTCACCTACATCAAGGCACCTGCGCTGACCTATGAGGATGTGTTCGCTGCCCTCAAGGCAGGCAACTACTACGCCTCCCGCGGTCCTCAAATCGACGAGCTGTATTTTGAGGACGGCAAGGTGCACGTCAAGTGCTCTCCTGCCCGTCGTATCTCGCTGATGCTGGGCACCCGTCGCGGTGACTCCCGTATCGGAGGTGAGGGCGAGCTGATCAATGAGGCGACCTTTGACGTCTCCGAGCGCGACGTTTATTTCCGCGTGACCGTCTGGGACGAGCAGATGCGCCCTGCACATACCCGTGCATATTTCGTGGATACTTTGTTCTGAGCGACCCACATAAAGAAAAGGAGAACCGTATGAAAAACGAAGCTTACATCAACCGTACGTACGGCAAGTACGACCGTACGCTCCCTCGCTATATTCCGCTGATGTTCCGCCACGCCGCTGACATCACCGACGTCACGGCTATGCAGACCGACGAGCATCTGCGCCTGCCGCCCGATGCCGCCACCCTCTCTCCCATCGCGCCCGGTACGCAGTGGGGTCACGAATGGGGCAACATCTGGCTGCACGCCGAGATCACCGTGCCCGAAAGTGCTGACGGCGAGATCCTTTGCGCTATCCCCGACGTTGAGGCGGTCGAAATTCTCTGCTTCAAGAACGGCAAGCCTGCCGGCATCATCAACTCCAAGAACCGTTTTCTTGGCGGCGAGCACAGCGCCATGTTCGTATCCGACTGCGCCCGTGCCGGCGAGGTCATCACGCTGGACTTTGAGTGCTACGCCGGTCACCATTGTCCCGGCTGCGGACCGATGGAAAACTACGACAACGACGAGGGCAATCCTGCCTCCTACGTCCACACCTACCGCGGACTCAAGCTGGTCACCATGGACAAGGACATGCGCGACTTTGTCTTTGACCTGGCCACCGTTTTGCAGATGGCTCGCCTGCCTGCCGACAACTTTGCCGCCATGCAAGCACATCAGGCGCTGATGAACGCCTTCCCCTATCTCATCCAGGACACCCGTATGGCGACGGAGGAGGAGCTGCGCGAGAGTGCTGCCAACATTCATGAAATCATCCGTCCCGTGCTCAAAAAGAACGGCGGCGAGGAATCTCGCGGCTACGTCGGCGTCATCGGTCACTCTCACATGGACACGGCCTGGCTGTGGACGGTGGACGAGACCGTCCGCAAGTGCGCACGCACCTATGCGCAGGTGCTGACGCTGATGGACATGTACCCCGAGTACACCTTTATTCAGTCCAGCGCCCTGCATCTGGATTGGATGCGCGAATATTACCCCGATATTTTCGAGGGCATCCGTCAAAAGGTCGCCGAAGGTCGCTACGAGCCCAACGGCGGCGTGTGGGTCGAGTGTGACTGTAACATCACCGGCGGCGAGGCCATGTTTCGTCAGTTCCTGTACGGCCAACGCTTCACCGAGAAGTACTTGAATTATCGCTCCGACTCCTTCTGGCTGCCCGACACCTTTGGATACAACGCTGCCATTCCGCAGATCATGCAGGGCTGTGGCATCAAGTATTTCTACACCACCAAGATCGACTGGGGTGATTTGACTCGCTTCCCCATGCAGTCCTTTGTATGGCGCGGTCTGGACGGCTCCGAGGTCATCTCTCACCTCAACCGCATCCACTTTATTCCCGACGTCTCCTCCCTGTCCTCCATGACCCGCGATCTGGTCGACAAGCGTTCCTGCGACATGCGCCTGGCCTCCTACGGCTTCGGCGACGGCGGCGGCGGTCCGACCCACGCCATGATGGAGTTCCTCAAGAGATCCAAGGATCTGCAAGGTATGCCCAAGGTTGAGAATACCACCATCTCCGCCTTTATGCAAAAGCTGGAGGAGCGCCGCGACGAGCTGCCCGTCTTTGACGGTGAGCTGTATCTGGAGCTGCACCGCGGCACCCTGACCAAGATGCACGAGGTCAAGCTGTGCAACCGCCGCTCCGAGATCGCGCTGCACGATATGGAGCTGTTCTCGGTGCTTGCAGGCGACAGCGACTTCGCTCTGCGCGACGAGCTGTACAAGCACCTTTTGCGCAACCAGTTCCACGACATTCCGCCCGGCACCTGCATCTCCAAGGTCTACGAGCGCACGCTACCTGAGTTCCATGAGGTTATCGACCGCGCGCGCGCCAAAGTTGCGGAATACGCTACCGCTATGGCTACTCCCAAGGCAGACGCTCTTTCGCTTTACAACACGCTCTCCTTCGACCGCGACAGCATTGTCACCCTTGAGGGCGAGAAGTGCATTGAGGGCACCCTCTCGCAGACCTACACCGACGTTGACGGTGCGACAAAGACGATCGCCTCGGTCCACCTGCCTGCCATGAGCTCGGCCGTGCTGAGCACCGCTGCGCCTGCCGAGAGCAAGAGCGCCTTCGTCCGCGAGGGCAACACGCTGACCACGCCCTACTACCGCGTCACGCTGGACGAGAACGGTTACATCGCATCTCTGTACGACGTTACAGCCGACCGTGAGCTGCGCCGCGACGGCGGTGCACCGCTGGGCACCTTGTGGCTGGGCGAGGACATGCCGCGCGACTGGGATAACTGGGATATCGACGACGACGCGCTGCCCATCATGCGCCCCGTCACCTCTCCCATCTCCTGCGAGGTCGTATCCGACGGTGCGCTGGCGTACCGCATCCGCACCACCTACCGCCTGACCCGTCGCTCGACGGCGACCGTTGACACGGTATTCTACGCCACTACCCGTCGCATTGACTACGAGGTCAAGCTGGATTGGAACGAGCGCCACACGCTGCTCAAGGCAGGCTTTGACTTGGGCAGTCGCTCGACCACGGTGCGTAACGAGATCCAGTTCGGTCACATCGACCGTCCGACCACCCGCAACACACCGCACGAGTCCTGCAAGTTTGAGATCTGCAACCATAAGTGGTCCGATCTGTCCGAGACACGCTACGGCGTCTCTCTCATCAACAGCGGCAAGTACGGTCTGTCCTGCCAGGGCAGCGACATGAGATTGACGCTCAAGACGGGCGGCGTTCGTCCCGACCCTGTCACCGATTGCGGTATTCAGTACATGAGCTACGCTCTGTTGCCTCACGTTGGCGGCTTCGACGCGGAGACGGTCATCCGTCCCGCTTACGACTTCAACTACAAGCCGGTCGAAATTGCCGGTGAAGCAAGCATTCCGGCGCTGTTCACGCTGTCCGCGCCCGGTGTCATCTGCGAGGCGGTCAAGGCTGCCGAGGACATTCCCGGTGCGTACGTGCTGCGTCTGTACGAGGCCGAGCGCAACGGCACCTCCTGCGTGCTGAACGTTCCCGGCGCAACGCGCGTCGTTGAGACCAACATGCTCGAGGAGCCCGTAGCCGAGCTGCCTATGGACGGCGAGACTGTCAAGCTGCACTTCCGTCCGTTCGAGATCAAGACGGTGCTGGTTTACAGATAAGAAGCAAAAGAGCGCAGAGCTCCGCCCTGCAACCCGCTCAAGAACCTTTCTTAAAAGAAAGGTT
Source organism: Clostridia bacterium (assembly GCA_017467225.1). The sequence goes on from JAFTSR010000397.1 coordinate 5,775, forward strand.
CTTGAGAATCTCCAAAGAACTATAAAAGAGGCATAGCCCTTTCTCTCTGCATTCTTAGCGGAGAAATGACAGGCACAAAATTTCGGCAGAGAATTTGTTTTCTCTGCCGATCTGTGGTATAATGGGATGGGTGATGAAAATGGACGAACTGAAAAATCGCAAGACCACTCGGTTGAAAGGTGCGGACTATAATCGGAATCAAGCCGTGTTTCTCACGATATGCACGAAAGAAAGGCGCTGTGTTCTTTCTCGTATTGTAGGGACCGTCGAGGACGCCGGTCCCTACAGTGCAGAACGCCG
>JAFTSR010000028.1 GCA_017467225.1 Clostridia bacterium
GCACACGCCGTCGCCTACGGCATCAAGCTGGCGCAGCGTATGGATCACGGCTCGGTGCTGATCAACCTCTCCGGCCGCGGCGATAAGGATATGGACTATATCATCGAAAAATACGGTATTCGCTAATACCCATCATACCAAAGCAGGGCTTCCTCTTGTACGGGGAAGCCCTTATTGTTTGCTTCGCGGGCAACCAAAAGTGTTGGCTTTGCCGACACGGTCGCCCCTACTGCATAGCAACAGCTCCCCCCAAGCACTCCTATCGGTGTCATACGCCCTTCCATTTTGTTTATTTTCAACAAATCTGGGGGGGATTTTTGTGAAATATGCAGAAATTTGCCTTCGCGCGGCGTTGATTTGACCAAAAAAGTTGACAGGGCATAGAATATATGGTAAAATAAACTACCGTACTATACGCAAAACACAGAAATGGAGGTATTGAACCATGAAAAAATGTTTCGCTTTGCTGCTGGCGCTATGCACCGTGCTTTCGTCCGTTGTGCTCGTTCGGGCGGCACAAAATGGGGAGCACGTCGCCAAAACGGTGGAAATTTCCGTATCCGACACGGGCGGAAATTCCGGTGAGTACGTCGATACCCCCGATATTGAAATGATCATCGAGGGTGAGACGGCGTCGCTTGGAATTGCCAGAGCTCTCTACTTCAACTGGTATACCAATGGATTGCCACCGGAGGTGACAGTCCCCACCTTTGACATCACAGATATGGACTACGTCGCCTTTGATCTCTACCTCTCGCGCGCGGATGCCCTTGTCGGCGTTCCCGTCTGCATCGAGCTGACCTCAAGCGGCATATGCGACAAGAATGAGGACTCCGTCTTTCTCGATCTGAACGAGGTGGCGACGCTTGCAGACGGCTGGAACAGCGTTCGCATTCCCCTCTCGCGCTTTCCCAAGGGCGGCGCGGACAGAACGCGCATCAACTTCTTCCGCATCTTCAACAACGGGCAGGTAGTGCTCAACCCCGGCGAGCTTTGGGTGGCCAAGCTGAAGAATTTCGGCTTTGGCACAGACGCGGACGGCGTCACGCAGACGCTGCCCTTTGATCGGAATGCCGGCGACTACCGTGACGGTAAGCTGCGCGACTACGCCGCTGTCCGCAGAACCACGCTGACACCGCCCTCGGTCGCGCCGGGTGCGTTTATGGTGACGCATACGGCAAAGGCGCCGATCGATCTGTCCACCTACAAATACGTCGATCTGACCATGCACGTGACGGGAGCGAAGGCTTTCCGCAACATCAAATTTGAGATGGAGCTGACCTCCTCGGGTACGTGCGACACGCAGGAGACCAACTTCACCGGCTTCTTTGACAATGTCGTCGAGGGCTGGAACACCATCCGCCTTCCCCTCTCTGCCTTCACGCGAAAGGTCGGCGGCGGCGCGGATATGTCCAAGATCAACTACATCCGCCTGTATTCCATCGGCACCGAGGATCGGACGCTTGCGGACGAGGTGACCATTGAGTTTGCAAAGTTCACCTTCAGCGATGCCGGCGACGTCAACTGGCAGGAATGTTCCTTTGGCGTCGGCAAGAATGCGACACTGCCGGAGGAGATCAAAATGATCGCAGGACAGGATGTCGGTGAGAACGACACCCTTATGTTCGCAGATGGAGCGAAAGAGATCGTCTACGAGCTGACCATGGATCACATTAAAGCCGATGCGCTCTACGTCACCATGACCACGGGCGGCGAGGATCTGCTGCTGCAGATCGCGCACAAAAACGCACCTGCGCACTATGTCACCGTGGTTGGCGAGCAAAGCACCGACCCGCGCGGCACGTATGTATATGATCTTTCCAAGTATATCAACCCATATAAATTCATGACCTCAGGCTACAAGATGTACATGCGCATAGCCGACGCCGACCCCACGAACGGCAACGGCGGTCAGATTCGAAAAGAGACCCCTATCACCATCTCGGTGGAATACTCCGATTGGGAGGAGGAGGGGGAGTATATTTGGGTCACTCCCGTATATCCGACGGATAACGACGAAAACGACCCCCACACCATCTCGCTGTTCGACTGCAACGCCGCGATCGCCGGGTTTGACATGGACTGGTATGACTATCAGGCAGGCTACAGCAGCATTTCCTACACACTGGGAAAATGGAAGGAGATCGACAAAGAGACCGGCGAGGAGGTCGAGGTCAAGAACACCGGCACCATACTGAGCTTCACGACCGCAATCTGGTCCGGCTACGACACCATCGACGCCACCAAGATGGACACGTTGGAATTTTGGTTCTACGTTTCGGACAAGGACGCGCTGGCGGCGGCAGGCTTTCAAGACAACGCCATGGAGCTGACCTCCTCCGGCGAGCCCGACAATGAGGAGATCAACTGGCGAATGTCTGCCATTCTTGAGCAGTGCACCCAGGACGGCTGGAACGCCATCCGTCTGCCCTTCCTCGAGGCGACCGGACAGACAGGCAAGATCGATCTGTCGCGCGTCAACTTCTTCCGTTGGTATTTCATCAATGCGATGAATCTGCCGGAGCAGCCGATCACCATCAAGATCGACAACATCCGTCTGACCGACTACGTGGCGCAAGAGCGGGAAAAGGTTCGCCCGACGGTAGAGGCGCTTGTCCGCAAGATCGAGGCGGCGGTGGCAGCTGTTCCCGAATGGGATGATGATAACATCGGAGTCGTGGCAGAGTACAAGCGAAACGCCGAAACGTGGCGCGCGCAGTATTCATCACTCAAGGCCGAATACGAGGCGCTGGAGCCCATTCCGCAAGAACTGGCAAAGGAGCTGGGCGCGCAAAAGCTGCTACTCAAGCTGAACCGATGGCTCGAGCGTTATCGAAAATATAAACCCGACGATTATATAGCGAAGGACGAGCACAAGCCGCTCGGCCCCGGCAACACGGGGGAGACCTTGCCGCTCGGCCCCGGTGTCATCGACCAACTCAAGCCGGGAGATGTGACAGAGGTTGTCATTGATCCCATCGATCAGGAAAAGGACAATGAAGGCAACGACACGCTGCTGATCGTCCTCGTCGCCGCTCCGATCGTCATTGTAATCGCCATTGCGCTGTATTCCCTTCTGACCAGGCGCGCGAAAAAGCACAGATAATCAAAACCACCCGTCAAATTTGAAATGGTAAAATAAAGGTAGACACATAGCGGGTTGTTGTTTGTTTCGCACTTCGTGCTCAACTACCTAAAGGCATTAAAGCACCGCCCACCCGACAAAATCGGATGGGCGGCGTTTTGTATAAAGATGCGGCACGCCACGGTGACGTGCCGCGGGGGTGTACTACTAAAATCCCGATGCCGACAAATCAATGTCAACCGTATCCTCAAAGGTCAGATAGGGCTTGTTGAAATAGAGATAGCCGTACGTTTTGTCCCAGTTGGTTTTCATACCCATATATGCCTGAGGATCACGGCGTTGCCACCCAACGGAAACGCCGTCTCCCAAAATTTGGAAGCAGGTCGGAAACTGTTCGAGATAATACTCATCCGACTCGATAACGGTAATCTCCTGAAGAGTAGAGACGTCCAAAACGTGTATCGCCGCGTGATTTTTTGTGAATACATTCAACAGAGTCGCGTCCTCTGGAACATCGGGGGCACCAATCTCATAACAGTCGTATCGCCTCATACCGTACTCGTCTTCCCGCGTACAAGAGAAATAACTGACCACGTGCTGCGGCGCAAAATCATAATAGTAGAGATACTTCCCGTTTTCGCTCATGCCATAAGTTGTGATTCCCTGCGCCACAAGTTCAGGAGTTACATTTTCTTGCAGAATACTTACGCGATACAGATCGTACTCAGTAACATCCTTGTAAGGCTGTCTGCCGCATTCCTCGCTGATAGGGATAACGTCGTCGGGAACCCAGACGCGCCGTTCGGCGACCACCTCCGCGTAATATTGGTAACCGCCGTAAACACTGCGCGTTTCCATCTCCGTTTTTTTCATGACGGGCTCCTTTTGCGAGAGATCGATGCAGTACGAGCCTTCGGAGGTGCTGCCATAGACCGTGTCCCCGATTGCGTATTCCATGGAAAGCTCAAAATCGTTGATAGGGAGAATATCCGTCTTGCCCGTTTTTCCGTTAATAACGTATAGAAACGCTTCCCTATTTCATTCATCATCAAGCAAATAGTGACTCAAAAATATATTTTCAGTTTTCGGATCCAACCAAAACAACATCTGGGGTCCCGGCAGATTTTCGGCTAACACGGTAACCTCGCCGGTGTAAAAATGAAAGCGAAGCAGTTGATAATTATGGATAACGGTATGATCGTCAACGATACTGGCAGCTTCCCTGCGACCAAGATATATGACCAAATCGTCTTGTGTAGAGGCAGGGGAAACCATGATCGCATCAACGCCTATGAAGATGCTCTGAACACAGCTTTTGTTATTGTGATTGGTACATAAAGGATCATTACAGACAGAAAACGTTTCGCCGGTCTCCAGATTGATTATCTTTGCCCTGGGCGTGAACAGCCAGTTTTTCCAAAACGTTCCGTTTGAAAAGAGAGGCGTGAATAAAATATCACGATAGTCGCCCTGCGGTACATCGCTTTCCGCATCGGGCAAAGAGGCTTCGGTATCTGGAGGCGTGATCACCATGTCGGGCGGCAGGTCCTCCACCGTCGCGCAGGAGGGGAGCAGCAGGCAAAGTGCGAGGGCGATAAGTAGGAAACGAAATTTTTGCATATGGACCTCCTTTGTTTCAACGTTCAAACAAACCTTCAATTTATTATAACATGTATTGGATACGTTGTCAACATTTTTTCTTGCGTTCAGCAAAATTCTCGCCGCAAAAGCGTCCGCGCAGCGTGAAAAAGACCGCCCACTCGACAAAAATCGGATGGGCGGTTTTGATGCATTCAATTCTTCCAAATAAAATGATAATTGATCGACTCACCGCCGTCGACCAGGATGTTCTGTCCGGTGCAGAAGGTGTTGGTCACGGTCAGAAAATACGCCCATTGCGCGATTTCCTCGGGGGTGGCCCACTTTTTCAGCGGCGTTTCCTCCATGATCTGCGACCAAAGCACCGGGTCCTCCATGACGCAGGCATTCAGCGGCGTCAGCACGCCGCCGGGGTCAAGGCTGTTGCAGGTAGCACCGTAGGGTGCGATGCGCATGGCAACGTTTTTGGTATAGGAGAGGACGCCGCCCTTGCTGGCGCAGTATTCGGGAAATTCCGCACCGGTATGTCCGCTGGCCGAGCCGATGTTAAGCACCGACCGGATGCCCGGATGGATGCCATAGCGCTCGGTGATGTGGATCAGCGCCTTGAGATTGATATCAATATCGTCCTCGTTCTGCGTTCCCGCGTTGTTGATCAGCACCTGCACGCCGTCAATATCCGGCAGATACTCGGTGTCCCGCACGTCGCAGGTATGGTGGGTGTAGCCCGGGTGAGAAATGCTGCTACGCTGTCGGTCAATGCCGATGACGGTGTGTCCCTCGTTCAGAAAATGCTGCGCGATGGCGTATCCGATGCCCTGCGAGGTACCTGTAATCAAAATCTTCATGCCTTTTCCTTCCCCTCTGTGTAATCAAAATATTCCCGTCCGACGTTCTGCGCTCGCCAGGTCTTGGTGATACGATAGCCGATGGGCGAGAAGACCACCTCCATGATCAGCTCCGCCACCGCTCCCGTCAGCGCGCAGGTGGCGCATTGCAGCACCGTCCAGCAAAATCCGTCCCAGAAGATGGGCGCAAAGTAAACGAAGACGATCAGCGAAAAGATAAAATTGTCCAAAAACTGCCCGATAAAGGTGGACACATACGCGCGCATGGCATAGGCGAGCTTGCCGTCGGGATTGCGCCGAAAGCACTTTCCGACGGTGTGGTTGGTGAGGTTGTTGATGAGAGCCGAGGCCAGAAACGCGACGGTGCTGCCAAGGAGCACAAACCACGTGCCGCCGAAAATGCTGTCAAAAGCGGTGTAGTCGTTGGCGGTGGACGGAATCGCGCTGGCGATAAAAAAGATCAGGCAGGTCAAAAGATTGATGGCGGCCGCATGAATTGAAATGATGGTCGAGGCTCTCGGCCCGAAGTGCTTGGTGATGATATCCATGCACATAAAGGACAGCCAGGAGATCAGAATGCCGCCGTCCAGCGCGATCCAGTCCAGCTGCAGCAGCGTTTTGTTGGCCAAAAGGTTCATGCACACCACGCTGACGGCAAACAGCGTCACCACCGTGGCGGGAATGGATCGGAGCAATATTTTACTTTCCTGATATACGCTTTTGATGTTCATATCGATACTTTCTTTCCGTTCTGATACAAATTACGGTGTCCGATCGGGCTCGTCGGCACCTCCCGGCTCGCTCTCCTCGCTCAGCTGGGCGGCACGGTGAATGGTACCCCTGCCAAAGCGACCGCGGATGCTGTCAACCGCGTAGTCAATCTTGCGCCGCCGCTCCCTTCTCTCGTCGGGAAACAGGCTAACCTGCTCCGCCTTCTCGTGCGTGATCATGGTCAGCGACACGCCGATCAGACGCAGCGGCATGCGGCGATCCCAGAACTCGCGCAACAGCTGCTCTGCGATTTCCAGAATTTCGGCGGTGATATCGGTCGGCTCCTTGAGCTTTCTTTGGTGAGAAAAATTTTTGAACTGATCGGTACGAATGCTGACGCCGATGCAATAGGCGCGCGCACCGTCCGCACGCATACGCGAGGCGGCGTTGTCAATGAGCGACAAAAGTACCCCGTGTGCCGCGTCCAGCGTAGTGATATTTTCGCTCAGCGTGACCGAGTTGCTGTAGCCCTTGGCGGCCTCGCCCTCGCTGCGCACGGCAGAGTCGTCGCGACCGTTGGCAAACGCGTGCAGCATCGCGCCCTGCTTCTCGCCGACCATAGCAATCAGCAGCGACGGGTCCAGCGAAGCCAGCGTGCCGATGGTCTTAATTCCCTGCCGCTGCAGCTTATCGGCGGTCGCCCGACCGACCGAAAACAGCTCACCCACCGGCAGAGGCCACAGCTTTTGGGGAATTTCCTCGTCAAACAGCGTATGCACGCGGTCAGGCTTTTCAAAGTCGCTCGCCATCTTGGCCAGCAGCTTGTTTCTCGCCACACCGACGTTGACGGTAAAGCCGAGGCGGTCGCGCACAGCGTCGCGGATGAGGTAAGCCGCCTGCAGCTCGTCGGGATAGATGCGCTCCATGCCGCTCATGTCAAGGTAGCATTCATCCACCGAAACCTGCTCGACAACCGGTGCAAATTCACGAAGGACGGCTACAAAGGCGGCCGACATGCGCTCATACAGGGCGTGGTCGGGCGGTGCCAGGACCAGCTGCGGACATTTTTGCAGCGCGCTGACCAGCGGCTCACCTGTTTTGATGCCGTACGCCTTGGCGGGACCCGATTTCGCTAAAATAACACCGTGGCGCTTTTGTGGGTCGCCGCTGATGGCGGACGGTACCGTGCGCAAATCGCTCTCGCCGCGCGAAAGCCGTCGCACGCTTTCCCAGGACAAAAACGCGCTGTTGACGTCAACGTGATAAATAAGTCGGCGCATGGCTGCTCCTTTCGTGCATGATTTTCAGGTGTGAGGGAGAACTTTTTTGAAAAAAAGTTCCCCCTCGCGCTCCCTTTCAAAAAACTTTTGATCATTGGGGTTGCCTCCCTACATCCCGTCTGCGGATGGCTGCTCCCCCGTCACTGCAGCACCTTCTGCTCAATCAAAAAGCTTGCCACAACCGCAGAGCGGAAATGATTGATGCTCATTCCGCAAAGATCCGCCAGCATGTGCAGCTGGGAGTCGATCTCGCTCTGCAGCGTCAATAAAATCGGTCGCCCGATGGAGCGCGGCGCGTGAGAGACCGTCCGCCCGATCTTGAGCGCGTATAGCGACGCAGCCGCCGATAATCCCAGCGCCTCGGGCGTCAGCGGCGCGGCTGCCGTATCGTCATGCTCCCGCGACGCAGAAAAAGCCTTTTCCAGAATTTCCGGATGCTCGTTGATCCGCCTGACAAAGGTGGACAGGATCCACGCCGTCAATGTGGCACGCTTGAGTCCCGTCGATTCCACCGCGCGATCCAGCGCCTCGTCCACACGAACGTGAAACCGAACGTAGCTTTGCTTGCTCCCTGCCGCTGCCATTTGTGTCATCCTCCTTCAAATTCCGCATAAGGGCTGCGCCAATGACGCAGCCCTCAGGGTTTTATTTTGCCAGTGTCAGCTCGACCGCCGTGGTGCTTCCGCCCTGACGCATGTAAACGTACAGGCGCTTGCCAACCACCATCCAGCAGGTGCCGTCGTAGCCAAAGCCGGTATTGCCCTGCGTCAGCTGCGGTCCTTCGGTGATTTCCCAGGTGATCAGATCCTCGGAGCGTGCAAACATGTGCGTCCACTGCGCACCGCCGTAAGCCTGACCGGGCACCTGATCGGTACTGATCTCATAGACCATGTAATAGTAGCCGTCACAGTAAAAGACGTCGCGACGACCGATGGTACCGCTCCAGAGCGTGTCGTCCTCGGTGTTGATGATCGGCTCCTTGACAATCGTCAGATCGTGCAGATCCTCACCGTATGCCACACCCAGGCGGCAGTCCGTAAAGTCAAAGCCGTGGAAGAAGACGTACCAGGTGTCATCCACCTTGTACAGATCGGGCGTGCCGACGTTGGCCTTCTGCCACCAGGAGCTCTCGTGATCGGCGTAGATGATGACGCCCTCCTTGTCCCAGTCATAGCCGTTGCCCGAGGTCGCAAGCGCCACGTTCTCCAGGCTGCCGTATTCGGTGTCATCGCCGCCCTTGCACTCGTATGTGAGATAGAAGGTGCCGTCCGTGTCAACCCAAACGCCGGCGAAGTAGGCGCCGTTGATATCCCAGTCCTCGTCGGGCTGAATGACGCAGCCCTCGTCCTTCCAGGTCTTACCGTCCTCGGAGATCGCCAGACCTACGCCGCCCTTGCCGGTGTCGGTCTTGTAGGTGATGTAGTAGGCCATGTACTTGCCGTCCACGTAGACGATGTCAGGGAAATGGAAGCCAAAGGATGAGCCGATGCCC
>JAFTSR010000398.1 GCA_017467225.1 Clostridia bacterium
CGCTGAAAACGGAAAAAAGCACGCACAAGACACATCGCTCGCAGGTATTTGAGTTCGGCGCGCTTCAGGGTGCAACATACATGCTGCAGGCCTTTACCGGTCTTGGCATCACCTTGGTATTCTTCCTTCTGACGAGATACGGTGACAACGTCATCTCCTACATCTGCGGTCTGATCCTGCCTCTCGGCTTCGGTCAGGGTCCCTGCAACGCCTTGACCTGGGATATCAACTTCACCAACATTCCCGCAACGCAGTTTGCCGGCAACGGCAGCTTTGGTCTGTCACTGGCTTCCATCGGCTTTGTGGTAGCCTCCGTATTCGGCGTTCTCTATATCAACATTTTCAAAAAGCGCGGCAGCCTGCGCGTCCGCAGCGGACAGCTGATCGAGGAACATACAGCTGATGCTAACGCAGAGGATGGCGAGCTGCCCGATAACGAATCGATTGATAAATTCTCGCTGCAGGTAGGCTTTGTTGTTCTGGCTTACGCGATCTCGTTTGGCTTTATGTGCCTTTTGGGCATCCTTTCTGACTTCACCAACAGCATCGCATGGGGCTTTAACTTCTTGTGGGCTTCGCTGGCAGCCATGCTGATCCGTGCTATTGTCAAGGTGCTGCGCAAGCACAAGCACATGCATCGTCAGTACATCAACAACTACCAGATGGACCGCATCTCCGGCTTCTCGTTCGATCTGATGATCGTTGCCGGCGTTGCCGCCATTCAGATCAACGATATCAAGGATTACATTCTGCCCATCGTCATTCTGAGCCTGGTCGGAACTGTGATCACGTTCATCTACATCCGACTGGTCGCCAAGCAGTGCTTCAAGGGCTTTGAGCATGAGTTTTTCCTGATGTCCTTCGGTACACTGACGGGAACCGCATCCAACGGTATGATTCTGATGAAGGAGGTCGATCCCGGTCTGCACACGCCGACCTCCAGCCTGTACATTCTCTCGAACTTCCCTGCTATGGTCATGATCGCGCCGCTTTTGCTGCTTCTGAACTTTGCCGGTCAGTCGTTCATCAACGCCGTCATCGCCTGTGCGATCTTCTTTGTATTGTGGCTGTCGTACTCGACCTTCCTGTTCCGTCGCAAGATATTCAAAAAGCGTTATAAGAACGTTCCCGAGCATATCTGGGAGGATCAAGAATAACAACAATAACCGCGAGAACACACCGGTATTCTCGCGGTTACTTATTTTGTTCACTCAGAACAGACCCGCTAAAAATTTAGCCAAGAAATTTTCCAAAAGTTTTTGGAGTTCCAAGAACCTTTTTTCAAAAAGGTTCTTGGCGGGGTCAAGGGGCAGAGCCCCTTGGCAGAGCCTCCTGCCCTACCCCACCACGTTCTCCTTGATCGGTGCGCCGTCTGCGTAGCTCTGCGCATTCTGCAAGGTCGTCTTGGCGATGGCATCCAGCGCCTCGGCAGTCAAAAAGCCCTGGTGGGAGGTGACGATCACGTTCGGGAAGGACAAAAGCCGCGAGACGACCGAGCTGAGCAGGATATCGTCCTCTCGGTTTTCAAACACATTATCGTCCTCCTCCTCATAAACGTCAAGACCGACGCCGTGGAAGCGGTGGTCGCGGATGCCTGCGATCAGCGCCCGTGTATCCACCAGTGCACCGCGCGAGGTATTGACAAGGATAACGCCGTTTTTCATCTGTGCGATGGTCGACTCATTGATCATGTGATAGGTCTCATCGCTCAAGGGGCAGTGCAAGGAAATCAGGTCACTCTCGGCAAAAATACGATCCAGACCGACGTAATCCACGCCAAGCGCCTTGGCCGCTGGGCTTTCGTACTTATCGTACGCCAGCACACGCATGCCGAAGCCGCGACAGATGCGACACATAGCCAGTCCAATGCGGCCCGTACCGACAATACCCGCCGTCTTACCGTACAGATCCAGTCCCGTCAATCCGACCAAGGCGAAATTATTCTCTCGCACCTTGATATACGCCTTGTGCAGCTTGCGATTGACGGCAAGCGCCAGCGCCATGGCATGCTCAGCGACGGCCTCGGGAGAGTATGCCGGCACGCGCATAACAGTCATTCCCATCTCGGTCGCGGCGCCCAGATCCACGTTATTGTAGCCGGCGCAGCGCAATAGGATCAAGCTCACACCAACTTCATGCAGCCGCTTCAGCACCGCGCGATCCATCGGCGCGTTGACAAAAACGCAGACCGCGTCATAGCCGCTGGCCAGAACGGCCGTCGTTTCGTGCATATCACTCTCGACGAAGTCCATCTGCAGCGCAGGATAGGTCTCCAGATAGGAAGACATGCTTTCTCTGTCGTAGCTCTTGACGTCATAGAACAAAATTTTGAATTTCTCTTGTTTTTTCTCTTGCATTGTCTTTCACCTCTTGATTTTTATTTTGTTTTATGGTATAATAAAAATAGTTTTTATTTTTTACTTTTATTTTACCCGGAGGACGTGAAAATGATACACGAAAACATCGCCTATCTTCTGAATGCCGATCCCGAAATCGGTGCGGCTATCAAGGACGAGCTGATCCGCCAGCAGGACGGCATTGAGCTGATCGCATCCGAAAACTTTGTTTCCCCTGCCGTCATGGCTGCCATGGGTTCGCCCATGACCAACAAATATGCGGAGGGATACCCCGGCAAGCGCTACTACGGCGGCTGCCAGTGCGTTGACGTTGCTGAGAACATCGCACGTGAGCGCGCCTGCAAGCTGTTCGGCGCCGAGCACGCCAACGTACAGCCGCACAGCGGTGCGCAGGCCAACACGGCCGTTTACTTCGCGCTGCTCCGTCCCGGCGACACCGTCATGGGTCTGAGCCTGGCTGACGGCGGACATCTGACCCACGGCTCTCCCGTCAACATCTCCGGTTCCTTCTTCAATTTTGTTTCCTACGGTGTGACCGACGACACCCACCGCATCGACTACGACGTGCTGCGCGAAAAGGCACTCGAATGCAGACCGAAGCTGATCGTTGCCGGTGCCAGCGCATATCCTCGCATCATCGACTTTGAGAAGATCGCCGCCATCGCCAAGGAGGTCGGCGCCTACTTTATGGTGGACATGGCGCACATCGCCGGCTTGGTTGCCGCAGGCTTGCATCCCTCGCCCGTTCCCTACGCTGACATTGTCACCACCACAACGCACAAGACGCTGCGCGGTCCGCGCGGCGGTATGATCCTTTGCCGCGAGGAGCTGGCAAAGCAGATCGACAAGGCCATCTTCCCGGGCACGCAGGGC
>JAFTSR010000399.1 GCA_017467225.1 Clostridia bacterium
TGCGATATCACCTGCAAAAACGAACAGGGCGATGTTATCACTGCTGCACAGGGAAATCTGTGTCTTCTGCCGCATGAAACGCGCTACATAGCGGCGCTTGGCGTTGCCTCGGCTGACGTGATGCCTTTGAATATCTAAAACATCATAGTAAAGGGCTGGCTCCTTGCGGAGCCAGCCCGAACTTTTTGATGGGATTGTTACTGCAGAAGATATACTGCGGCCACGTCGATCAGATAGTTTCCGAGTACGGGGTCGCCGCCGACGTTAAGCGTACACTGAATGGCCGTTCCTTGCCCGACAGAAAACTCGGACATGTACGAAGCGCTCTGTCCGATGTCGCCTACGTTGTCACGAAGCAACAGCTTTCCGATGATCGAGTGATCCAGCGGCTTATCCTTGGCCTGTGTGATCACGTATTCCGTTTGCAGATTGAGGAATTGGAGACCACCAAATCCCTTGGAATCCAGAGCCTTGACAATCTCATGCTCCTCTTGTGGGAAGTGAACCATAACGTACTGGGAATAGAAGGTGCCCATCTCAACACGTGCGATCTCGCTGCCGTGACCAAAGTAGAGAACCTTACCACCATTCTTCAGATACGTTTTGTGAGACTCATTCATGGTACCAAAGACTATCAGAAGATCCGGCGTTGAACCGTTTTTCCAATCCTTGACAGACGGATAACGCTTTTTGAAATTGTACGTTGAATTGTCGCCGGAAACCATAACCGTTTTGCCGGAAAAAGCGTCCTCGGCTGCAGCATCCGGATAAAGATAGATCTCCCAGCTGTTGCTGATGGTGTTGTCATTGTCATCGGTCAGCGTCATCGTCAGGGTATGTGCAGCAGCTGCATCGACCGAGGGCATATCGACGGTAACCTTGTCAAAGACACGGTAAGAGGCGTTTTCAACGTTGATACCGTCAAGCAGCTCACCTTGATCAACGATTGTGCCCTCACGGTCGGTCAGCGTGTATGTCAGCGTGCCGTTTTCGATATCCGTGCCGTTGTAATGGGAGATGGCCGGTGTGATGCTTGCCGTTTCGCCGGACACAAAATTATACACGTTTGTCTTGAGCAGGAGAACGCTTTCCTTCAAAAATGCGGTCTGCTCGGGTGTGAATTTAGGATTGCCCAGCTCGTCAAAGAAGCCGGCTACGCTGTGACCGATATCCTGAATGATGGTCAGAAAATATGCAGCCACGCCGTCAGCCTTTTTGGTTTCCTGGACGTAGTACATCTTCATATCCACACAATTTTCTTCTGATTGTGCAATCATGCGTTTGATCTGCGCGTCGGAATAACCGAGGCTCTTAAGATACAGATCGGCACGGAAGGGATCGTCAACAGCGTCCCAGTTCCAAGGCTCTTTGCCGCCGTTTGCCGCAAAAATCTTGTCAAAATCGGCAAGGGCAGGGTAGTCTGCATACTCACCGAAGACAACCGGCTTCTTACCCTTAGAGGTACGGTTGTTAACAACACTTTGCGCGTAGTCTGCAAAATGCAGTGCGTTGGTGTATGGATGCCATGTCCAGAAATCATTTTCGCCTTCGGTATTCTGACGTCCCGTGGAAGAATTATCGGCATACAGGCGGTTGGGATCGATAGACTTACCCGTTGCAACACACCAATTCATGAAATCCAGCATGGGGTCTTCAAATACCTGCATCTCGCAGTTGAAATCACTCATAATGACCGAGGGGTGATTCTTGCTCATGTTGAGGAAACGTCCCATCTGCGAATATCCTCTCTCATAGAAAGCGTCTGTCTGGATAGGATTCCAGACGGGATATTCGATATAAACGTAAATACCCTCTCTGTCGCAGATATCCAGAATTTCCTCGGTAGGAACGACCAGGCAGAATTTGATGCAGTTAAAGCCATACGCTTTGAGTGCGCGAATTTGCTCGGTGAAGACGGTAGCATCAAATTTGGGAGAAATCTGATCCCAGTTGCCAAGCCAGGAAAGCACGCCGTTGATCTTGATTCCACGGCCGTTGAAGATGATCTTGTCATCTTCAGAGGCGATTGAGGTAAAACCAAAGGTGGTTTCTTTTTGGTCGATCAACATCTCGCCCTGGTACAAATCTACACGAGCGGTGTAAACCTTAGGCGCGGAGATTTCCCAAAACGCGCCATCGCTGATAACATGATTGGAATCAAGAGAAACTTTGCGAGCTTGATTGGCGGTAAAATGTCCCACCGATTTTGTGTCCAGCACCGTATTGCCGTCAAGAATGGTGACCCGGGCTGTAAAGTCCGTTGCTTCTTCGATGACCTTCACGGTTGACTGCACGGTAGCTGTCATGGTATCGATATCGGTTGTCACGGTAATATCATCGACACGAGTCAGACCTCGAGGCGTCAGATACACATCTCCCCAGATGCCGCCAAAGTTGATGCCGACGCTGTCATGATAAAAGCCGGCCAGTGTTTGCTTGATAGGGAAAGCTGCATTAGAGGAAACGTCTTGGTCGGTCACGCGGACAACCAATCGGTTATCATGCTGTTGAAGAATATCCGAATACTCTGCCAGATCAAGGACGATCGCGCTGTAGCCATCCTCATGTGAGGTAATGAAACGACCGTTGAGCCAGACTTCTGCATAGTAGTCGATAGCGTCGAAGGTCAGTGTATATTGGCGACCGTCGTCAGCCACGGGAAGATCAAAGGTACGGGAATACCAGCCGACACCGTTGTAGTCGGTGTAATCCGCACCGAGTTGAGTTTCCCATACGCCCGGAACGTTGATCTTTTGCATACTGTCGGCAAACATCAAAACGGGATAATAGCAAAGTGAAACCTTGGAAAGCGTGATTTGACCGGCCATGATGTTCGTCTTGATTGTGACCGTATTGTCGCCTTTGACCAGATCAGCAAAATATAAGCCAACGTCAATGATGTGCTCGGTGCTGTTGAGATTGTGGGTGTAATCGCTGATATCGGTCGCAAAATAGGGGCCGTCGCCTACCTTAGCGTAAACAGTGGGAGCTCCGCCGTCCTCGGTCTCAAGATCAGCACCGAACTGCATAGACAGCTGCAGCTTGGAATAAAACATCTGCTCCGGCTGCTCAACATGCAGCGTAACCGTCATCTCTCGGCTTGAAGTCAGAAGAACCGTCTGATCGATCTCGCCTTTGTTGGTAATCGTCCCGGTGGGAGCGGTGGTATCCCGGTAAAAATCCCACGATCCGTTCAGTTGAATGATGTCCACGGGTGTTTCCTCCTTTTCGGGTTGATCTGTCGGTTCTTGCTCGGATGTCGGCGTGCAGCCGATCAAACCAATCAGCATACCTGCGATTAAAAGTGCACACAAGGTGCGAAATAGCATGGTTTTCATAGTGCACCTCCTTATCGCTTGCCCTTTTTACGGCGCAACAGCAGGGATGCGGCCACAGCGGCAATTGCCACAGCACCGCCGGCGATGCCTGCGATCAGACCTAAGGGTGCCTTTCCTTTAGTTTGACTTTCATTCGCGTCCAGTATTGTCAAGGAAACGGTACCCCAAAGTGCACCGTCCTTGGTCGTGACGGTGAGAGTGGTATCTTTCTTTCCAAGAGAGCCGCTGATATCAACGGTGTAATCGTCAGGTGTCAAGATCGCGGTGGAGCCGTCGCTGTAGCGTACACCGACGACCATGCCGCGTAGATCAAGTGTCTCACCGACTTTATATTCTGTACGACCGGGAGGCAAGATGGTTATCTCCTTTGGGGTCGGCACCGTCGTGTCAAATGCCAGCTTTTTGATCCATGCGCCCTGATTGTCTATGTTGGTACTGTAGATCTTTACATATACCGTTCGATCCTCAGAGCTCATGGAGGATACACTGTAGGTATAATTCGCTTGATCCACATTCCACGCAGTATCAGTATCTGCCCGATGCCAAAGCGCAGAGTCCATAGTAGCCAGCGTAATATCATCGGTTGTAAAGAAAACATGCATCCGAGGCTTGCCGGAGGAAAGCACACCGTTATGCGTGCCGTTGGCGTCCTTGGAATTTGTTACCATCTCCAGCTGCATAATAGCATTGGTATTTGCAGGAACACGCAGGCGGTATATAGCGTATGCATTTGCCGTCAGATCGCGGAAGGTCACGCCATCCCAGCGAACAATCTGCGTCGCATCGGCAACATTGCCGCCACAGGTGTACCAGGAGTAGGGAAGATTCAGCGCATCATCGCTGTCTTTTGCCGTAATCTTGGTGTCGAAAGGTGTTTTTGCAGTCAGGTCAATGGTTTCAACCTCATCGGGAACCGTGACCGTGCAGCTCGCCGTAAATCCGCCATCTACGCTTTTGGCCGTGATGACCGCTCTGCCGGGTCCCATAGCAGTCACAGCGCCACTTTGATCCACCGCAACGATGTCGGGGCGATCGGAGGACCATTGAATTTTGCGCACAGTGGCCGCTTGCGGCTGCAGAGTGGCAACCAGACGCTGGTTTTTACCAAACGACAGCGTCAGCTCGGCTTTGTTCAAGGCAATTCCGCTGACGGGCGTATGCTGATTGACCAAGCGGTCAAAGGTAATGCATTCGAGCCACGCACCGTCGTTTCCGCCGGCTTGACCGTGGTAAGCCGCATCATTCGAGGAAAAGACCATGCAGGCATACAGCGTGCGCGCCTTGGCCGAGTCTTCATTTTCAGCGAGACGGTACGTATAAGTGTATGTGTCAGCGCTCAATTCCTCCTCGGCAGGAATCCGCGTCCAACCGGAGGTGTTGCCGTTGAAATTGGCTGCAGGTGCTTTGTCAGTCACATACCATACGGTTTTCGGTTTATTTGAGTATTTATGAATACCGCCGTTACCGACATCCTGCCACGCTTTATAATCCACGGTTACCTGCACGCCGTCCTGCGCAGGCAAGGTGATCTGATACAGAAGAAATTGACCGACGCCAAGATCGTACAGTGCGTACGGATCCGCCCAGCGACCTGTCTGCAAGAGAGCAAGCGTGGACGTTTTATTTTTCTTCAGCTCGTCACGCAGAACAACATTATCTACAAGATCAACCTTGGTGCCGTCGGTATCGGAGTCATCCGGTGTACCGGGCTGCTCAGACGAGGAAGCATCCGTAGAGAAAGTGATTTTTTCTACCCATGCACCGTCGTTCCAGCCGGCCTGTCCTGCTGCGCTGTTTGCGTTATCACAGAATTTCATACAAGCGTATACCGTCCTTTCCTGTGTACTTTCTTGTGATAGGGTATATGTGTATGTATAGGTTTTCAGGGAAATTTTTTCGTTTGCCGGAATTTCACTCCAATCGGAAACATTTCCGTTGAAATCCGTGCTGACAGCATTATCCGTAACGTACCATCGGATTTTGGGCTGTGACGTGTACTGATGCACGCCGCCGTTGCCGACACCTATCCAATTTTTGTAATCCACAGTCACCTGCGCTGCCTCGTTGGCAGGAATGTGGAGCTTGTACACAAGATACGTACCGCTTCCTACATCAAAAAGAGAATACGCACCGACCCAAGCGGCACCGTGGCAAATGTAACTTTGCTTGGAGCTTTGGCTTGCCTTGAGATCATCTACAACGTCTCCTTTGGACAAGTCTACCGTTGCTTTGGCAGCCGAGGCCGGGAGGGCAGAGAACATAATCAAAACCGTCAGAATGCAACATGAAATTCGTAAAAATGAGAAAACGCGTGAATGCTTCATAGGAACCTCACTTTCATATAGATGACCACGGAGAATTTTCAAGTAAAACCTTGATACAGTTTTGCTTCATTATAGCATATCGAAATAGTATTGTCAACGAATTTTTATAGGTTTATTTCATATTTGTGTTGACTTTTCCACATATTTGGTGTATAATGTTCATAATATTTTCATTTTTCGGTCACAAACAGTAAATTTTGCAAATTTACCGTTGACATACATAGAAAAGGAGACTCACGTTATGTCGTTTACCATATTTTCAATTGCTCTTATCATGGTGTTTGCTGTGATTGCCGCTATTGAAATTTATCAAGGATTAAAAAA
>JAFTSR010000400.1 GCA_017467225.1 Clostridia bacterium
CGTAGATGACGCCGAACTTGGTCACGTCTACCGGCTCGGAGAGGATGCAGGAGGACATATCGGCTACCAGCGGCACGTCGCCGGTATCGGGAATGTAGTGATACTTGGTACCGTAGATGGTGTTATTGAAGCAGATATGCACGTAAGCCGCATCGGGGCGGATCATATCGGGCGTAACGGTGGGAATATGGTCGAAGTTATCGTCCTTAGTGGTAGCAATGCACTTGACGTCGTAGCCCAACTTCTGCGCTTCCTTGAACGCTTTGCCGGAGAACTGACCGGAAACGACGTAATCTGCCTTACCGGTGCGACCGATCAGGTTCATCGGAACTGCTGCAAACTGGGTGGACGCACCGCCCTGCAGGAAAAGCACCTTGTAGTTGTCGGGAATGTTCATCAGCTGACGCAGCTGAGCCTCTGCAGCCTCGATGATGGGCTCGTAGTCCTTGGAGCGGTGGGACATCTCCATAACGGACATGCCGCTCTCGCCGTAGCAAAGCATCTCGGCAGCTGCTCTCTCCAGCACGGGAACGGGCAGCATGGAAGGACCTGCAGAAAAGTTGTAGACTCTGTTCATAAGTATATATCTCCTTGTATTAAATAAATCAATGCTGTTCGGGTGCACTTTCGCCCTTGACGGCGATCAGCTGCTCCGCGTAGGGCAGCGACATGATCCATGCACACAGTGTATGCCACTCGGCAAGCTTGTGATTGCGACGGGCATAGTAGATGTTGATCAGATTTTCGTAGTTCATGGTGACCGTGCGCATCTGATTGTAGCTGGTCGGCAGCATTTGAATGATGTTGTGCCAGGGGGTACGGTCCTCCTTGTTCTCGACAAAGCGGAGGCGCTCCTCTTCAAGATACGCAACAACGGCATCCAGCATGCGAAGACCGCCCTCGTCCATCCGATCATAAGAGAAATCCTCTCTTGTAAACGGCTTGGAGTGAATCTTGTGCATGGTTGAGGTCGAGTTTGCCACCGTTCCTACCTTGTAGGTGTCAAATTCCTTCCACCAATACAGCGGCGCGGTGATATCCACGCTGACGAATATCTGACGCAAAAATTTTCTGTGGTCGGTACCCGCACAAGCCAGTCGCCGTCCGAAATCAAGATCGACGGGACCTAAGACAAACTTTCCTTCACTGTCGTAGTAGCTGTCTGATTTTGCCCAGCTGTTCATGGGGTTTCTCGCGCCGCGAATGGCGTTATCCAGGTTCATCACGGAAGTGTTTTTTACGCTTAACATGCCCTTCCCTCCCACAATAAAATTTATATCATTATATCATAAAATCTTGTGTTTGTAAAGGGTTTTTTACATTTTTTGATATTTCGACACTCGGCTGCATTTTTTTCATGCTGCGGTATTATTTTTATGCAACTTTTGCGCAATTTTCAATACAAGCTCAGCCGGACCGCAACCATCGCTGCGAGCAGCGATATTCCCATCATGATAAGGCAAATCATGCGCTGCGACAGCCCCCGGTCGCGCAGACGGTGATGCAGGTGTGCGCGGTCGGCGCGCAGCGGATTTTGCCCATGCAAAAGGCGACGGGTAACGGCAAAGACGAGATCTCCCGTCGGCAGTGCGCACAAAAGCAAGGCTGCCAAAGGTGAGCCGCTCACAGTGTACACACGCAGCGACAACCACCCGGTAAGCAAGCCGAGAAACAGCGCGCCCTCGTCTCCCATAAATACGCGTGCCGGATGCACGTTATACGGCAAATACCCCAGGCAGCAGCCAAGACATGCAAGCGCCAACAGCGCGGCCGCGCGGTCTCCAAAATACCACAAAATGACGGCCGCGCCGACGCTCTGCGCCGCGACCACCGAGGCACACACACCATCGCAGCCATCGATCATGTTGTGTGCGTTGGTTACTGCCGTCAGCCACAGAAGCGCCGGTACATACAGTGACACATCAATCCACCCATGCAAAGCAAAAGCGCAAGCGATCAGCTGCACAGCCAGCTTGGGCAGCGCTGCGATGCCGAACACATCGTCAAAAAGGCCCAAAAGCATCAAAATAGCCGTGCCAATCAATAATGGCAGCGTCTGCGCGTCACGCACGCCGATCAGCGCCACAACGCTCCAAACGGCGACAAACAGCGCCATGCCACCGCAGCGAGGGATGGGATGGGTGTGCATTCGTCGCTGATCGCGCGGCACGTCTACAGCACCAATGTAAGGAGCAATCGCCATACTGCCCGGCAATAGCACCGCACTCATCAGCAGACTGCCGCCTACGCAAAGCAAAGCTGTCCACGCCATGCGCATAACAAAAAGCCCCTCCCTTCTTCACCTTGATCTGTCGCCGCTCGCATCGGCAATGACAAGTATGTATCAGGGGGAGCTTTTTTATGTAGGGCTCAGCGGATCTTCACGAAGCCCAGCTTCTTTTTTACCTTGGACAGCGTCTTGCGCGCGTAGTAG
>JAFTSR010000401.1 GCA_017467225.1 Clostridia bacterium
ACATCACCGGGAGGATTTTAATGAAACGGATTATTTTCAGTCTGCTGATTGCTTATCTTCTTGGTTCTATCAGCCCTTCAGCCCTAATTTCCAAAATCAAAAACGCCAATCTCCGGGATCACGGCTCCAAAAATCTCGGTGCATCCAACACGCTGCTGGTGCTTGGCAAAAAATGGGGAGCATTGGTTATGCTGCTTGATATCGCCAAGTCGTATCTTGCGGTCAAGATCGCAGAGGTTTTGGTTCCTGCCTCGGCGGCCGTCGCTATGGCGTCCGGATTTTGTGCCGTCGTAGGACACTGCTTCCCCTTCTATCTGAAGTTCAAGGGCGGCAAGGGTCTGGCAGCCTTTGGCGGCGTGGTACTGGCCTTCAATCCGGCGCTGTTCGGATTTCTGCTGTCCACGGCCACTGTGCTGGTCATCATCGTCAACCACTCGTTTATCATGCCCTTTTACGCCTCGGTCACCTTCCCCATCTACGTTGCCTGCCGCATCGACGGTACACTGCCGCTGCTGTTCGCGCTGGCTGCCTCCGTTCTGCTCTTCTGCAAGCATTTCAGCAATTTTCAAAAGGCTTGCCGCGGCGAGGACCTCAAAATCCGCGAGTACATTCGGACCAAGCTATTTCATTGAATGATATTGCAGGGAGAGAAAGCTTCTCAGGAAACAGTTTTCTCTCCCACACCTGTCCATAGCCTAAAAACGAAAAGCCCCTTCCCTTTTGCTTCAAATCAACGCAAGAAAGAGAGGTGTCCGATATAAAGCTGACACGATTCCTCGCCCTGATTCTGGCGCTGCTGTGTCTCCTGTCCCTGATCGGCTGCACCGGCGAGGCGGATACACAACCTCAAAAGGATCCTCCCCAAGAGATTGAGCAGCCCACTCCACCGCCCGACTCTTTGTTCTCTGTTGCCGCGACGGACATTACCGCGTTCACCGTCATCCGTCCTGCACGTGCCGACCGTGAAATCATTCGCTGCGCTACTGCGCTTGTTTCCCGTATTGAAGCCATGTACGGGATCAAGCTTGCCATTTCGACCGATGCCGACACGCCTGAAGATTCTGCATCACCTCGTGAGATCGTCGTCGGTGTAACGACACGCGTGGATACGCCTTCGCTTGCCAATGCGGACAGTGCCGTCGCTTGTGTCAAGAACGGCAGGCTTTATCTGTGCGCATCAGAGGAAAAGCCACTCCAGGCTTTGATTGAAACGCTCCTCGGCGCTGCAACCGGCGCTGACGGTATCATAAAACCGCTACATTTGGAGGAAGGTTACATGAAGCAATATCAAGGTAAGATCACCCTGCGCCTGGAAAACGGCGAGCGAGCCAAAAAGCAAAGCGACTTTGTTGGCTTTGACTTCGGCATCACCGGACACAACAAGGGCTACGAAGCGTATCCCGAATCCAAGCTGGAGACGCAGATCCGTCTGGCAGCAGAGCTTGGTGTGACCATTTACCGTTTCAACTACAATCCCGTCACCGAGCAGGATTTCGCCTATCTGACAGATGTGCTGGACCTTTGCGATGCGTACGGGCTTGATATGATGCTGGTACTGGACGATTTTGGCGGCACGCCCGAGGAAATCGCCCAAAAGCATCAAAAAATTGCCACGCGCTGCCAAGGAAGGATCGCCTACTATCAGATCTTCAACGAGACCGACGTTTATGCCATGCATAAGGACGACGGCAGCATTTACCATCAGCCGGTCGGCACGGGAGAGCACATCTCGCAGTTCAATCCGGCACGTGTACAGGAGATCGAGCAAAAGCTGCGCGCATCCATCGCGGTCTTCCGTGAGTTCGACCCCGATGCCAAGCTGGTTGTCAACTTTGCCTTCAAGCATTACGCCATGATCAAGGCCATGCATGATGCCGGACTTCGCTGGGATATCATCGGCGTGGACTGGTACTCCGACATGGAAGGCAGCGAACCGCTGGCAGACTTTTTGCCTCGCGTGCAAGCCGCGCTGCCCGACTACGAATATATGATCTGCGAATGCAACATTTGGGCGCACACGCCTTACGCCGAACAGGAGCAATCTGCGTATTTGGAAAGCTTCGTTCTCAGCCTCGTGAATAGCGGCAAGATCGAAAATCTGACGGCCATCATCTTCTATGAGCTTTTGGATGAGCCGGCCTTTGGCAACGGTGAGTCGCATTTCGGCTTGGTCAAGAGCACGCGCGACGGCACGCCGCAGGAGAAAAAGTTAGCCTACAGCACCATCCAAGGATGGCTGTGCGGCGGCGAGGTCAGCGCAACGTATACTCTGCAGGAGTGATTTTATTGAGAGAGGAATTAGGCGAGGGGGGAAAACTTCTTTAGAGAAGTTTTCCCCCCTCGCACTCCCCCTTTTCAAGAACTTACATAAAAAAGGGTAGGGTGCTATCGTAGCGATGGCATCCTATCCTTCTGATCAAAAGTTTTTTGAAAGGGAGCGCGAGGGGAAATGAGTTTGGCGGTCAC
>JAFTSR010000402.1 GCA_017467225.1 Clostridia bacterium
GACGTCATTGCGCTGCACGCTGCCGGTTTTGAAAATGCCGTGGCGACGCTGGGTACGGCCATCACGGCAGAGCAGGCGAGAATTTTTTCAAAATATACCAAGAAGGTCATTATCTCCTACGACAGCGATGAGGCAGGACAGCGTGCCGCCAATCGCGCCATGCAGCAGCTGGGTGAGGTCGGTATCGACGTTCGCGTCTTGCGCATGGAGGGAGCCAAGGACCCCGACGAATACATCAAAACCTACGGCGCAGACCGTTTCAGACGACTTCTCAACGTCAGTCAGACGGGATTTGCGTATAAATCCGAGCGTATTTATGCAAAATACGATATCGGAACGCCGGAGGGGCGCATCGCCGCCTCGGGCGAGTGCTGCGCTCTGATCAGCGAATACAACTCCGGCGTGGAGCGGGAGGTCTATATCGGTCAGGTGTCGCAGAAGCTGGATATTTCTACGGAGGTGCTGAAAAATCGCGTTGAGCAGCTGCTGCGCAAGCGCATCCGTGAGACGCGCGAGGCACAAAGCCGACAGGCGCAGGCTGAGATCCGCGGCGTCGGTGACCGCATCAATCCCGATACTATCAAAAACGTACAGGCCTCGGGCGCTGAGAGCGTGGTTTTGGGACTTCTGATGATCTACGAGGAATACCGCGCGGCGGTGGCAAGCGGTCAGATTGCCCTTGTGGCAGAGGATTTCTTTACCGCCTTTGGTCGACGTGCCTTTGAAGCTATCATGGAGTTGCAAAATTCTTCCACCGGCTATACGCACGCCATGCTCGGTCAGAGCTTTACGCCCGACGAAATGGGGCGGCTACAGCAAATGGAGCAGCAGCGGCGCTCCCTGAGCCGAAACGGCCCGGAGGTCTTTCGCCAAAGCGTTGCGGCGCTCAAGGACGCTAAGGTCAAGGCCGAGGTTCACAAAAGCGAGGATGTCATGACCAGTATTGCCGATATTCTGGCAAGAAAATCGGTCAAGGCGCAGGGAAAATTTCCCGCCTCCAACAATGAAGAAAAATAATGTTACATAAATGAAAGGAATGTTTATGAAAAAAGACGGAAGCAAATCTCGCATGGATGAAGAGAGACTGGAATTTGATGTGGACGAGCTGATCGCCAAGGGTAAAAAAGGCGATCTGTCGGAGAGCGATCTGGACGCAGCACTAGAGACGATGGACTATGACATTGACTCGCTGGACAGGTTGTATGAAACGCTGGAGGATAACGGCATTCCGCTGCCGGGTGACCTTTCCAGTGCGGAGATGAACGAAATCGAGCAGGAAATCAAGCAGTTCGGCACCGGCGAGGGTATGAAAAATATCCTGGAGCAGGAGGGTCTGGCTGTTGATGACCCAGTGCGTATGTACCTCAAGGAGATCGGTCGTGTGCCGCTGCTCTCCAACGAGCGTGAGCATGAGCTGGCAGAGCTGATGGCGCAGGGCGATGAGGACGCGAAAAATGAGCTGGTCGAGGCAAACCTCAGATTGGTCGTTTCCATCGCCAAGAGATACGTTGGTCGCGGCATGTATTTCCTGGATCTGATCCAGGAGGGTAACCTCGGCTTGATGAAGGCGGTGGATAAGTTCGACCACACCAAGGGATATAAGTTCTCCACGTACGCAACCTGGTGGATCCGCCAGGCAATCACCCGTGCGATTGCCGATCAGGCAAGAACCATCCGTATCCCCGTGCACATGGTCGAGACCATTCACAAGGTTTCCCGCTACTCCCGCCAGATGTTGCAGGAGCTTGGCCGTGAGGCAACAGCGGAGGAAATCGGTGAGAAGATGGGCATGAGCGCCGAGAAGGTGCGCGAGATCATGAAGATCGCGCAGGA
>JAFTSR010000403.1 GCA_017467225.1 Clostridia bacterium
CGAGAGAATGGCGAAGCTTGACGAGCTATTCCGCGCCTACGAGGGCGTGGATCACGAGAAGCTCTGGGCAAATCTCAAATATTTCCTTGAGGCAATAATGCCTACCTGCCGCGAGTGCGACATCAAGATGGCCATTCACATGGACGATCCGCCTTGGGATATCTTCGGCCTGCCCCGCCTGCTCGTCGACGAGCCGAGCATCGACCGCTTCCTTAAGATGGTGGACGACGAGTACAACTGCCTGACGCTGTGCTCCGGCAGCCTGAACGCCAACCCCAACACCAACGTCGCCGATATCGTACGCAAGCACTGCGACCGCATCGCGTTTGCCCACATCCGCAACGTCAAGCACTTTGAGAACGGCGACTTCTCCGAGGCGTCTCACCGCGACTGCGACGGCGACACCGGCATTCTTGACATTCTCAAGGCCTACCACGATTGCGGCTTTGAGGGATATATCCGACCCGACCACGGCAGACATCTGTGGGATGAAGGCCCCGGCAACGTGCGTCCCGGCTACGGACTTTACGACCGCGCTCTGGGCATCATGTACATGCTCGGCATTTGGGACAGCCTGGACAAGTTTGACAAATAATGAAAGGAGAACATGATTATGCAAAAGTTTATTCCCGTCGTTGTCATCAAGGAGATGGCAGAGACTGACAAAATTCTGACCGCGCTCAAACACAGCGGCATCATGTGCGCGGAGATCACCTTCCGCACTGCATGCGCAGCTGAGGCCATCGCGTATGCAGCAAAGAATTATCCCGATATGGAGATCGGTGCCGGCACGGTCATCAATGCCGCTCAGTGTGAAGCAGCCCTGGCTGCCGGTGCGACCTTTATCGTCTCCCCCGGCTTTTCCCCCGCCGTTGCCACCATCTGCAAGGAGAGAGATATTCCCTACTACCCCGGCTGTGTCACGCCCACCGAGATCATGGCGGCGCTGGAATTCGGCATCACCACAGTCAAGTTCTTCCCCGCCAACGTTTACGGCGGTCTGAAGGCGCTCAAGGCACTGTCCGCTCCCTTCCCGCAGGTCAAGTTCATCCCCACGGGCGGCGTGGATCGCAGCAACATCGACGAATTTCTGGCGTTTGATAAGATCGCAGCCATCGGCGGCAGCTTCTTCGTCAAGGAAGCCTTGGAAAAGATGGAAAATAACTGATGGCACTGCACATCTTAGACGAAGCCAACCGCTGCCTGGAATGTAAAAATCCGTCCTGTCTGAAGGGTTGCCCGATCAACACGCCCATCCCACAGGTCATCAAGCTGCTCAAGGAGAACCGTCTGGACGAAGCAGGAAAGATCCTGTTTTTCAACAATCCGCTGACCACCATCTGCAGTCTGATCTGCAACCACGAAAAGCAGTGCGAGGGACATTGCGTGCTGGCCAAAAAGGGAAATCCGGTGCATTTTTCCGCCATTGAAAGCTACATCTCGAGCGCATACGCTCCCAAGATGGTCAAGGGTCCTGCGCCCTCCAACGGCATGAAGGTAGCCATCATCGGCTCCGGTCCTGCAGGGCTTACCATCTCGATCATTCTCGCCCGATACGGCTACCAGGTCACCATCTTTGAGAGCAAGGACAAGATCGGCGGCGTGCTGCGCTACGGCATTCCCGAGTTCCGCCTGCCCAAGAGCGTGCTGGACGATCTGCAGTATCGGCACATCGAGCTCAAGGGCATCAAGATCCGTCCGAACATCCGCATCGGAGATGCTATCGGCATTGACGATCTGTTCCGCGACGGCTACGGCGCCATCTTTATTGGCACGGGCGTTTGGCGCGCCAACACGCTGCGCATCAAGGGTGAAACGCTCGGAAACGTCCATTTTGCCATCAATTATCTGACCAACCCGGACGTCTACAAGCTGGGCGAGAAGGTCATCATCATCGGCGCGGGCAACGCCGCCATGGACGTGGCGCGCACAGCCATTCGCAACGGCAGCCGGGACGTGACCTGCTTTTCGATCACCAAAGAGGTGGCGGCAAGCGACTACGAGTTCAAATACGCCAAGCTGGAGGGCGTCAAATTCGAATATCTGCGCAAGCCCGTGGAAATTCTGGACAACGGCGTCATGTTCCGCGACGTCATAGAGGCTGAGGACGGCACCGCACAGGAGATTGAAGGCAGCGACACCTTCTACCCCTCCGACTCGGTCATCGTTGCCATCAGCCAGGGACCGAGAAACGTTATCGTTTCCTCCACCACCGGTCTTGAGGTCAACAGCCGAGGACTTTTGCACGCGGACGAGCACGGTCGCACCAGCCGCGAGGGCGTGTTTGCCTCCGGCGACGTAGTCAACGGCGCGCGTACCGTCGTGGAAGCGGTCGCACACAGCAAGATCGTTGCACAAACCATGCATGAATATATGCAAAGTAAAGTAGCAAAATCATAAAAACAAGCAGATCCCACCGTCTGAAGGTGAGATCTGCTTTTTCTTTGCCTGTGCCACAAAGCCGCGACTCAGCGTGCCGGCGCTTCTTTGGGTACATCGATGTTTCGTAGTGCTTTTCGAAATTGGAAAACAAACAGAATTGCCGTGAAGGTTACCGCGCACACGTCGGCAATCGGCTCTGCCGTATATACGCCGGTCGTGGGATCCCCCATCCAATGCGGCATAATGTAAATCAGCGGCAGAAGCAGCACAAATTTACGCACCACCGCCACAATGACCGACGAGAGCGCATTGCCGAGCGACACAAAGGTCATCTGGCAGGCAATCTGAATACCAAACAGCGCCATACCGCAAAAATAGATGCGCAGCGCCCGCGAGGCGAAGGTAACCAGCTCCGCCTTGGAGTTGAAGATCGACACAAACACCTGAGGAAACAGCATGACCGCCGCCCAGATGGTGACCGAATACAAAAGGCAGATTTTCAAAAGAATTCTGTAGGTCTGTCTGACGCGGTCGGCATTTTTAGCGCCGTAGTTGTAGCTCAGGATCGGTTGAGCACCCTGAGCAATGCCCTGCGCCGGCAGCATGGCAAACTGCATCACGCTGCTCAGAATGGTCATCGCGCCCACGGCGATATCGCCGCCGTATTCCAGCAGCGAAGAATTGAAGCAAACCGAAATCACGCTCTCGCTTGCCTGCATGATAAAGGTGGCCGTTCCGAGCGCGATGCACGGCAAAACGACACGCGGCAGAGGCGCAAAATTCTTTGCCTTGAGCTTGAGAATGCTTTTCCCGCTGCGCAAAAAGCCAATAATCCAGACGCAGGAGAGCGCCTGCGAGAGAATGGTCGCCAGCGCCGCACCCTTGACCCCCATATCAAGGCCGTAGATCAGGATGGGGTCCAGAATGATATTTGCCACAGCACCGACAATGACCGAGATCATTGAGATTTTGGTAAAGCCCTGGGCGGTGATAAAGGCGTTCATCCCCAGCGTCAGCTGCACAAAAACGGTGCCGATGGCGTAAATGCTCATGTAGTCGGCGGCGTATGCAATGGTTCGCTCACTTGCACCGAACGCCAGCAGAAAATCGCGGTTCCAACGCAGAAGGACAATGGTGAGAATGGCGGAGACGATCAGCTGCAGCCCAAAGCAGCCGCCCATGGTTTTTTCCGCGCTTTCCAAATCTTTTTTTCCCATAAAGATGGAAGCCCTGGGCGCACCGCCCGAGCTGACCAGCGCAGCAAACGCCGACACGATCATAATGATCGGCATACATACGCCAACGCCTGTCAGCGCCAGGTCGCCCACATCCGGCATATGCCCGATATAGATGCGATCCACGATATTATATAGCATGTTGATCAGCTGAGCCACCACCGTCGGCAGCGCAAGGCGAAGCAAAAGCTTGCCTACGGGAGCCGTTCCCAGCATTTCCTTGTTCTTTGTCATCGATATTATCTCCACTTGGATTTTTTCGTTCCTTCTCCTGCCTTGGAACGGAGCTACTCATATTATACTCCTTTTTTCGGCACGTGTCAATGCAGGAATTGTGAATTTTTGCGATGAGAGAATTGCAGCACAGCACCGCCTGCTCGTATGCAAATTCAGGCGATTTTTGCTTGACAGTGTCGGTAGCGATATGATATAATACAGGTACATACGTTTTGGTACGTTAAAATGCCAAGCCGCCAAAGGAGGACCCTATGAAACGATTACTATGTACGCTACTGACAGCCCTTATGATCATCGGCTGTCAAGGAATACTGCTCACCGCATCCGCACAGTCCGCGGCATTGGAGGTGCGCTGTCTGACCGTTCAGCCGGGAAGCGACGTCACGTCGCTGAATTTCAACTGGATCACGCCGGCCGCGCCCTACGAGAGCGTGGTGGAGATCGCTCCCGCTTCCGAGGATTTTGACACGGCAAAGCGCATGGTGGTCGGCACTTACGCGCAAACCGCCTTCTACCAAACCACAGCGGACGGCGAAACGGTTCACAGCATTTCCAACAAGGTAACCGTCACCGACCTTGAGCCCAATACCAAATACAACTACCGCGTGGGAGACGGCGCGCTGTGGTCCGAGATGCACACCATTCGCACCGGTCGCACCGATCGCACCACCGCATACATCGTCTCTGACGTTCATATCATCAGCAGCGAGGTGGGACTTGGTCTGCAGGATACCATCGACGACTGGGATAAGACGCTGAACCAGCTGAAGGATTTATACGAGGCCGACCTGATTCTGTCCATCGGCGACCAGATGCAGAATGCCACTCGTCTGGACTACCTGGAAGGCTTTTTCCATCATCCCCTTCTGTCCGAGTTTATGTTAGCGCCCATCGACGGTAACCACGACGTCTCTCCCGCCTCTACCAACTGGCCCTCGTTCGTCAACGTGCCCAACCCCACCGCAGGCGGCTCAAAGAACGGCGTCGGAGATTATTTCTTCAAGCAGGGCAATATTTTGTTCGTCATGCTGAGCCTGACGGACGTTAACTTCAACGACGGCACGCACGAAAAGGTATTCAAGGAGGCAATCAAGGCCTATCCCGAGTACGATTGGATGGTCGTTTGCCTGCATGAATCCATTTACGGTTTGTACATGTATCAGCAAACAAACATGGGAAGTGCCTCTGCCGAGGAGCATCACGAGCGCGTTTATGGACCTTACATTGAGGTCATAGAAAAATACGGCGCGGATGTGGTGCTGACCGGTCACGCGCACAACTACGCACGCTCCCACTTTATGAAGGACGGCGAAATTCAGGAGGTCGAGCAGGACGAGGACGGCGCATACATCGACCCGAACGGAACGGTTTGGGTGGAGATGGGCTCCTCGCACCGCACCGGCCAATGGGTGGTGGGACAGTCGGCCAAGCCCAAATTCCCCTGGTCCTGGCTGGATTACTATTACTCCGAAAAAATCGGTGTCAACTCCTACGCACTCCTGGAAACCTACGGCAACGCCCTGACGCTGACCGGCTACAAGCTGCTGGAGGAGGACGAGGTGCTGGACACGCTGACCATCGTTAAAAGCGGTGCCGGTCTGAATAAGGGCGACACGCCCTCCAAGGAGGAGCAGACGGACACGCCGACGCCACCCGTTGATCAGGTGGACCCGCCCACCGAGACACCGGACGCACCCTCTGAGCCTGTGCCCTCGGCAATGCGCGGCACGCTTTGGATCGTGCTGGGCTGCATCAGCGCGGCCGCTGTCGGTGTGCTGGCCTATGCCGCACTCTTGCTTGCCAAGAGCAAGAAAAACGCGTAAGCAAGGAGGATGACAACATGAAAAAAAGAATGACAGCGATTGCTTTGCTGACAGCGCTCCTGCTTTGTTATATCATTCTGCCCGTCAGCGCCAAGGCTGAGGATATTTCCGTTTTCTGGGCAAACGGCGACACGGTAGGCAAAAACATGGACGGCACACCTCGCGACTGGACGGCCATCGACCACACAGACGGTCAGCGCAACAAAACATCGACCGCGCACACCGTCTCCGGTTCAAAATCGTTTGAATTTACCCTGACGGCAGCCAAGGCCAAACGTCTGACCATCCGCAACGGACGCTACGGAAACGCGCCCTCGCTCAAGGGTATTCCCTCCGACAATTTAGCCATGTCCTTCTGGGTTTACGCCACGTCCGACGTGACGCTGCAGCCCGGTCTGCGCATTCGCATCGGCGGCAGCTCGGACGGCGGCTATGAGCTCTCCCCCGCCACGGGTGCCTTTGCCATGAGCCAGCCACGGCAGCTGGTGCGCGGCTGGAACCACTTTTACATCGACATGGGAAAGGCTTTGACCGACCCCGATTACGGCGTTTGCAAATGGGTCACCGAGGCCGGGCTTTTCATCAAGGAATTCCCCGGCGTTGACAAGCAGATGAACGTCGGCGGCTACAACAGCCTGGATTTCTACGGTATCCACCTGACCGGCGGCTCTGCCGATGTCAAGATCTACGTCGATGATATCAAATTTCTCAACACGGCATGCCTGGATGAGGCCGTGCAAAAGGTCAATTCCGCCGAGGCGCTGGCTGCGGTCGTCAACGATGGCACCTACACCAACATCGAGCTTTGCGGCAATATCAAGCTGACCGAAACGCTCTTTTTAAGCAAGACCTGCAGCATCAAGACCAACGGCTACACCATCACCGGCAAGGAAGCGCTGTTCGCCATGCCCGGTGTGACGGCAACGCTGGACGGTCAAGCACTTCCCACGTACACAGACGATATTCCCGTATCGGGCGTTCAGCTGAC
>JAFTSR010000404.1 GCA_017467225.1 Clostridia bacterium
CCGCACCAAGGGATAGCAGCGAAGCAATGTTTCGACTGCGTCGAAACGGCGAGCTCCTCTTGCCGCCAAGGCGGCGTAATTTCGCTAACGAAACCGCCAAACATCGCGGCTTCTGCGAAGCCGTCTCCCTAACAACTTTCGGCCCACACGGACAAAACGCGCACAAACTGAGGGGGTACATAGGGGGATACTTCCCCCTATGCACGTTTTCTTCGCTTCACTTCTTTGTCGTGTGACAAAGAAGTGAAGAATAAACCTACAAAGGATAGAAAGCTCTGTTCGCACAATCTAACCCCTCGCCGTGATTTTGCATAAAAACCCGATAACGCTGTGAAACCCATGCATAAATACCATAAAAACCGCAAAAATATCACAAAAATCCCGAAAAGCCCTTGACAAGCCGGGCGAAAAGGAGTATAATATCCGCATCGTACCAAATAGGCACGGCTTCAGGAAAGGAGAGGTAGACGTGATGCATACCGCCAAAACCACCGCACGATTTTATTATTATCGCCATACGGGCTACCTTTGCATGAAGCTGTAATCGTGCGCAAAGGCCGTGTGGTCGCGCACAAAATCAACCTTTATATGCAAGCAGCCCGTAACCGCTATTCTCGGTTAGGGGCCGTTATTTTTTGATCGGGAGGTCACTATGGAAAACACCTCAAAGCAAGACGCGCTGCTGCAGGCGCGGCAGCGTATCAACGAAATCGACGCGCAAATGGCAAAATTGTTCTGCGAGCGTATGCAGGCCGTGCAGCAGGTGGCAGAATATAAGCGCAGCGTCGGTATTCCCGTGCTGGACGCCTCGCGCGAGGCCGAGGTTATCGAGCGCAATTCCGCCCTCGTTACGGACGATCGCCTGCGCGCCTACTACGTCAATTATCTGACCTACAATATGGCGCTGTCCCGTAAGTACCAGCACGCACTGCTGCAGGGTCAGCGGGTCGCCTTCTCCGGCGTGTCCGGTGCCTTCGCGGATATCGCCGCGGCTCGTATTTTCCCCGACGGTGTTCGCGTGCCCTGCGCCGATTTCAAGTCCGCTTACGATGCCGTGGTCAGCGGAGAGGCCGACTGCGCCGTGCTGCCGGTGGAGAACAGCACCAACGGCGACGTGTCGCAGGTGCTGGATATGGCCTACGCCGGCTCTTTGTGGCTCAGCGGCCTGTACGATCTGGAGATCGAGCAGTGCTTGCTCGCCATCCCCGGCACGGACATTTCTCGCATCCGCAGCGTCAGCAGCCATCCGCAGGCGCTGGGTCAGTGCGCGCCCTACATCCGCCGCTATGGCTGGGAGGAGAGGGAAGCGGTCAATACCGCGGTTGCAGCCAAGGCACTGGCCGATGCGCAGGACCCGACGGCGGCCGTCATTGCCAGCCGCGAGACGGCAGAGCTGTACGGTCTGCAGGTGCTTGATCGCAAGATCAACCAAAGCAGCAACAATGTGACTCGGTTTGCCGTGTTCACCCGCTCGCAGCGCCAGCCCGAGGAAAGCGATGCACATTTTGTGATGATGTTCACCGTTAAAAACGAGGCGGGAAGCCTGATGCGCGCCATGCAGGTCATCGGCGAGAACGGATTTAACCTGAGCACGCTGACCAGCCGCCCGACCAAGGATGCCTGCTGGGAGTATTATTTCTACGTTGAGGGCGATGGTTGCCTGTGCTCGGAGGCGGGAAGACAGATGCTGCGCCATCTGGGCGACACCTGCGGTAGCATTCGCGTTCTTGGCTCTTTTTCGGCGATTTTGCCCTTGAAGGATCCTGATAATTAAACCGGGGGTTGAAAATTTCAACCAAGGATGGAGCAGGGCGCTGCCCTGCACCTGCCAGGGAAACTTTTGGGAAAAGTTTCCCTGGACCCTTCAAAACCTTCTATAAATTTATTGGCAATGCTCTTACTGCAGTGGCTATTCTGTGCTGACTGCAACGTATTATTGGGGCCCCAACCCCAAATGAAAGCAAAAATAGTTACTTTCCGTTAAAGACACTTGCCCGAACTGTCATGTGGGGCAGGGGCCCCACATGGGTTCTTGCTCCGTTTATATAGAACAGAACCGCTAAAAATTTAGCGAACAAATTTTTCCATAAGTTTTTGAGGATTCTTAAGGAACTTTTTTCAAAAAGTTCCTTAAGCCCGCGGAGCGCCGCCGGAGGCAAATAGACGCCCTGCCCGCCGGAGGCACCCACAGGTGCCCCTAAAGGAGATATTATGATTATACCTGTCGATCTTGGAGAAAAAAGTTACCCGATCATTATAGAGCGTGGAGCGCTGTCCCGTCTGGGCACGCAGGTCGGCCGCGACCGGCGCGTGTGCCTGGTCAGCGACAGCGGCGTTCCCGAGGCTCACGTCGCGCGCGCCAAGGAGAGCCTTGAGGCACGCGGCTGCGAGGTGACACAGTTCACCTTCCCGCAAGGCGAGGAGAGCAAAAATTTTGACACTTACCTGACGCTGCAAAAAACGTTGCTCGATGCCCGCTTCACCCGCAAGGACGCAGTGGTCGCCCTGGGCGGTGGCGTGGTCGGCGACCTGGCCGGCTTCGCGGCTGCGACGTATATGCGCGGCATTGATTTTTATAACGTCCCGACCACCGTGCTCTCGCAGGTTGATTCGTCGGTCGGCGGCAAAACTGCCGTGGATTTCGGCGGCTATAAAAATATGATCGGTGCGTTCCATCAGCCGCGTACC
>JAFTSR010000405.1 GCA_017467225.1 Clostridia bacterium
CACGCTTGGCGTGGTCGTGTGCCTGCTTTTGCTGCGCTTGCAGGGTGATATGCGCTTGCTTCGCGCCAAGCTGCAAAACGATATTCTCTCGCTCGTACCGATGGCCGTCGTACTGGGCTACGGCGCGGCGGTGCTGATCCAAGGGCTGTATAACATCGCCGAGGAGGGCGGCTACGTCATCAACGCCGCGACGGGCGCGACCTTTTACGGCGGTTTGCTCGGCGGCACGGTCGTGTTCATTTCGCTGTACTTTGGCATAGGACATTTTCGCTATCCCGACGGCTACCACAAGGCCCACTTCCGCGACGTGCTGGACATGGCCCCCGCGGCCATCACGGCGGCGCACGGCTTGGGGCGCGTGGGCTGTCTGATGGCAGGCTGCTGCCACGGCGCACCGACCGACGCGTGGTATGGTATTTATATGGTGGGCGCTGGCTGCCGCGTCGTGCCCGTGCAGCTGTTTGAGGCGCTGTTTTTGTTCGCGCTGTGCGGCGCGTTGCTGCTCATGATGAAAAAGGGCATCCGCCACCAGATGCCGACGTATATGCTGGTCTATGGTGCTTGGCGCTTTTTCGTCGAGTATCTGCGCGCGGACGAGCGAGGCGAGACGATCGTCAGCTTTTTGTCGCCCTCGCAGTTTTTCTCGGTGCTGCTCATGCTGGGCGGTGTCGCACTGCTGTTGACCGAGCTCTATCTGGACCGCCGTGCGGCAGGGAAGGGGACGCGTGATGAATAACGACGATCGTTCCTTCCGTTTGCCGAGCTGGGCTTCGTTCGTGGCTATCGGCGTTGCCGCGCCGCTGCTTTTGTGGCTGGAATACGGTAAGCCGCTGACGGACGATCCCGTGCTGCTGCCGCTGATGCGCATGGCGCTCTCGCGCCTGCTCGCGGCGGCCGTGTTCATGGTCATTTTGCTGACGCAGGGCTACCGTATTCTCCATCCGTTGCGCAAGCCGTTTGGCCGATCGCTCCTTTGGTGTCTGCCCGCCTTCGCGGTGGTTATCAACAATCTGCCCATTCTGGCGCTGATCACGGGGCAGGCCCGCATCGTGCGCGCCGCTCCCGTTTACTGGTTCTGGTTTATTCTCCAATGCTTTGCCATCGGTCTGTTTGAGGAGATCACCTTCCGTGGTGTCGTACTGCTCCGCTTTGCCGAGTCGCGGCGCGAAACGCACAAGGGGCTTTTGATCAGCATTCTTTTGAGCTCGGCCGTCTTCGGCGCGATGCACCTGGTCAATCTGCTCTCGGGAGCGGGCCCGCTTGCCGTACTGATGCAGGTGGGATACTCCTTCTTGATCGGCGCGATGTGTGCCGTCGTCATGTTCAAAACGGCCAATCTGTGGCTGTGCGTGGCGCTTCACGCCATCTACGATTTCTGCGGCTCTCTGGTGCCGACGCTGGGCGCGGGCAAGCTGTGGGACACCCCGACCGTCGTGTTCACGGCTGTTCTGGCCGTCGCGACGACGGTTTATATGATCCTTTTGTTCGCTCGCATGAAGCCGAGTGAGACGGATCGCATCTATCTGTAATTTCGGTATTTTACGCAAAAATGACAGGGACGTTTTACCATTCGTCCTTGTCATTTTTTTGCTTTGCGAGGCAAATGTGAAGATGGTATGAACACGTCGAAAAACCTCTCGCCGCTTTGCACAAAAAAGCGGCCAAATTTTGAGCATACACCACAAAAAACAAGACGGGACATAAAAAAATGTTGACATTTTGGCGTAAAAATGATATACTAAAACCAACCACCACTACATGAGCGAGTGGCGAGAATACATAAGGAGGCTTTTTTATCATGAAAAAGTTTTTAGCGGGTTTGCTGGCTGTCATGATGATCCTGTCCGTCGTGGCTACGATGATCGTATCCGTCGGCGCAACGGCATCTGCTGCATCCGACACTCCCAACAGCATTCTGGTATCTGACGGTACGGATGCTGCAGAAGAATTTTATAACCCCGATAAGCCCGGTTGGTCCATGACCAACAACGGCAACGGCGACACCACCTACAAGGTGACGGAAGTCGTTACGGGTAAGGAAGTTGAAAAGGCAGTTGGTGATACCATCACCGGTCCTGCCGAGTTCCCCCTGATCGGCTATCGTTTCCACTACTGGGCAGCTGAGACTCTTGACATCAGCGGCATGAAGTACGTGGAGTTCGATCTGTACTTGACCGATGCTGAGGCATACAAGGGCAAGACCATGATCGTTGAGCTGTCTTCCGCCGGCATCGACGCTGAAGAGATCAGCTTCGAGGGTAACTACCCTCTGAAGGACGGCTGGAACCACATCCGTCTTGACATTGCTACCAACTTCACCGGCAAGAACGGCAACTTCAAGAACACCGCTTGGAAGTTCATGAGACTGTTCTTCAACAGCGAAGAAAAGGTTAGCGTTGCCGAGGGCGAAGAGTTCATCATCGCAATCGACAACCTCGAGTTCAACAACGGTCTGACCAACGGTGGCGGTGAGGCTGCTCCTCACAGCGTTACCCTGTCCGACTGTAACGCAACCGTTGACGGTTGGGGCTGGTCCGGTGACACCACTTTGAAGAGCGACGACAGCGCAGAGAACACCGGTTCGATCTCCAAGATCTTCCTGCCCGGTCAGAAGATCGCGTTCGCTGCTATCAACACCTACTACGACCTTGACTCTGTTGGCGGTGACCTGCCTACCTACTATGACACCTCCGCTGCCACCAAGTTCAAGTTCGAGTTCTACACCTCCAGCGCAGATCAGCTGATGGACATCCCCTTCGAGCTCGAGCTGACCTCCGGCGGTAACTGTGACGCCGAGGAAATCGCATGGTCCCAGACCAAGCTGACCGACCTCATCGAGGGTGGTCTGAAGGACGGCTGGAATACCGTCGTTCTGGACATCCTGCCTAAGATGGAGCAGGATAAGAGAGGCTACCGTCCCGATCACTGGAACTGGTTCCGTATGTTCAGCATGGAGGAATTCGGTACTATCGACGGTCTGACCGTTGCAATTGATAACGTTCGTTTTGAGGATGACAACGGTGACGTTGTTCTGTATGTTTCCGACTGCAACCCCGATATGAAGGGTTGGGGCGGTACCGTAGGTGCTCTGAACGTTCCCAAGGTTATCGGTCAGGACGAAGAGACTCTTGAAGATATCCTTGAGATGAAGGCTACCATGGGTAAGGTCTACACCTCTAACATTGCAGGTCCCGGCGGTCTGCAGATTCTGTACAAGAATCCCGATAACAACGGCCTGAACATCACCGGCATGAAGTTCATCGAGTTCGATCTGTACGTATCTGACGCCCTGGCACTGCCCGAGTCCAGAAACATCTACATCGAGCTGACCAGCGGTGGCGACACTGACAAGCAGGAGATCTCCTATCAGCTCTATACGAGCGACAATGAGTCCATGGGCCTGAAGGAAGGCTGGAATCACGTTGTGATCCCGCTGTCCCTGTTCACCGACAAGACCGGTGGCGAGTTCCAGTGGACTTACCTGAACTGCATGAGAATTTTCAACCAGAACGAGATCAAGGTTGATGGTGAGTTCACCATTGCTATTGATAACGTTTCCTTCTGGGACGGTATGGACACGCTGAACACCAGCGCTCGTGGCGACGTTCTGCAGGCAAGAGAGACCATTTCCTTCATGCCCAACACCGAGGACGAAAAGGCCTACATGTTTGGCGATTGGGTGAAGGAGAACAAGGCTGATCAGCACCGCTTCAGCAACAATGAGGGTGTTGGTATCTACAAGTTCGACATTGAAAACTTTGAGACCGCTAAGAAGGCTATCTTCTCTGCTAAGATCGGCGGTCAGCTGCTGCTTTCCGTTTCTACCGACGGTGAGAACTGGGAAGAGGTTTACAGATTTGAGGACGAGCGCGCTGCTGCAGGCAAGCCCAACAATCTGGAAAAGGCTGTTCGTGCATTCGAACTGACCAAGTACATCGTTGACGAAGACGGCAAGCTGCTGGGCGAGTCCATCTACGTTAAGCTGGAAGACTCCTACGGTAACGTGGCAGGCGGCTGGGGTGCTCAGATCCACTTCGACGCTCCCGTAACCCTGGACGTCGTTTACGACATCCCCGAGTTCGAGACCACCGACAACTACTCCTTCACCATCGGTACCGGTGCTGAAGAGAATTACATGATCGAGGCCGGTAGCATCAACCCTGAAAAGACGGTTCGTTTCGCAGATGCTAACAACCAGATCGTTTACAAGTTCGATCTTGACAGAACCGCTAACTTTGAGAGCCTGTCCTTCGCGGCAGCTATTCAGGGTCAGTACGTCCTGTCTGCTTCCACCGATGGCCAGAACTGGAAGGAATTCCTGCGTTGGGACGGTGAAGAGGGCGGTGCAAACGGTCCTACCACCGCAACCTACAAGGTACTTGACCTGTCCTCCGCCATCGAGCTGGTTGGCACGATCGAGACCGTTTACATCAGAATGACCGACGCTGATACCTCCAATGGTCACGGCGGCGCATTCGTCAACACTCACCCCGTAACGCTGAGCGCAGGCTACTTCAACGCTGACGCTGTAAAGCACGACAAGACTGCCTTTACGATTCTCTCTGAGGGTGAAAAGACTTACCTGCACGAGCAGAAGGCTAACGACCTTGCTGACAGCCGTTTTGCTGACGCAAACGCTTACTGGACCTACAAGTACGAGCTGTCCGAAGATCTTGAGGGTGTCAGATCCATCACCTGGACTGCTACCATCAATGCACAGTATCACATTCAGGCTTCCGTCGACGGTACTAACTGGATCGATCTCGGTAAGAGCACTGAGACTGCTGACAAGCAGCTTCGCAGCTTCGACGCTTCCGCTCTGATCACCGACGCTCTTGAGGCAGGTACGCTGTACATCAAGATCGGTGACGCCGACACCTCTAACGGTAACGGCGGCCGCGTTTGGGTTGATACTCCCATTACGCTGGATATCGCTTACATTCCTCTGACCGACGCCCAGAAGGACGCTCTGGAAATGATGGAAGACGCTTACAGAAAGCCTCTGGATGGCTGTAACGCTCTGTGGTCCGCTAAAGAATATACGGTTGACTTCGAGAACGCAACGGCCGGCTCCGGCTGCTTGAGCGTAGACCTGAAGAACGGTATCATTTCTCAGAAGAATTTTGATTCTGACGTCAATGCCGAGGGTATGGATACGCTGGAATTCGAGCTGTATCTGAACGACCTGGC
>JAFTSR010000406.1 GCA_017467225.1 Clostridia bacterium
ACACGCACCCGTGCCACAAGCCATGGTCACACCGCTTCCTCGCTCCCATACTCTCATGCGAAGCTCACCATCGCCAAGTACCTGAACGAATTCCACGTTCACACCGTCGTCAAACGCCTTGTGATGCTCAATCTTCGGTCCAAGCGTGGTCAAGGGTGCTCTTTCTATGTCCGAAACGAAAATCACCGCGTGCGGATTTCCGACGGATACAGGCGTCAGAGTGACCGTTTCGCCGTCCATGCACAGCGTCATATCCTCGGCAGCAAGTGCCGCTCCCATATCCACGCTCACGCCTGTGACCTTTCCGCAGCAGACATCCAACGCCAAGGTCTTGATACCGGACAGCGTTTCCACGGTCAGCGTGGTTTTGTCGGTATATCCCTTGTCGTAAACGTACTTTCCGACGCAGCGAATGCCATTTCCGCACATTTTCGCCTCACTTCCGTCTGCGTTGAAAATACGCATCCTGAAATCCGCGACGGCGGATGGTGATATATAAATCATGCCGTCAGAGCCGGCACCGAAATGCCGCTCGGACAGCCGTTTCGATAGTTCTGCGATATTGTCCGGCACCTCTCCGTACACGTACAGATAATCGTTTCCGAGTCCGTGCATTTTCGTAAAATGCATGCTGCTGCCTCCTTTGGCTTTTGAGAATTTCTCTGAAATCGTCAGCCTTTTCCATCTGCGCTGATGCAAAAGCTTTATTTCTTGATCTTCTTTCCGTCCGAGAACGCCTGGCCGACCTTCTCTCCGAAATTCCAATATGCGTGTGTCACGCCGTCGTAGATGATGGGATCCAGCTTGCTTACGTCAATCTTGCCGTTCTCGTCAAGGATGCATTCGTCAGCACAAACGTTGACGATCTGGCCGATGCAGATGCCGTCCTCATTGAACTTGATCAGCTTGCATTCCACCGTCATAGGCAGCTCGTCAATGATGGGCGCATCCACGTGCTCACTCTTGGTCGCATGGAAGCCTGCCTTGGTAAATTTGTCAGGCACGTCGTTTGCCGAAACAATACCAACGTAATCGCACGGTGCGACGGTCTTTGCCGTGGCAAAGCTGACGGTAAAGGCTCCCGTCCTTCTGATGTTCTCGGTGGTCTTATGGTCGTCCGCCAGGCAGACCATGACCTGATTGGTGTCGTAAACACCACCCCAAGCCGCATTCATGGCGTTGGGCACGCCGCACTCGTCATAGGTGCCGATGATCAGCACAGGCATAGGATACAGCCAAGTTTTGGCTCCGAAATTTTTACGCATGGTAGTTTCTCCTTGTCAAATTATTTTTTTCGATCAGCCTTTGCGGTGCATTATAGGCGTTCACTTCATTCGCTTGAAGCTGCACCATTATTTTTTGATCGGCAGCAGCATTCTTGTCTGCTGTCTGTACGCGGCAAAGCCGTCCTTGCGTGACTGGCGCTTATCTGCCATCGGGATGCTGACCGAGAAGAACAGCACGGTATTCACAACCGCACCTGCGATCAGGTACCAGGCGCTCGGTGCCGCGCAGACCACGGCAAGAGCAATTCCCCACCACATCAGAATTTCTCCGAGATAGTTGGGATGCCGCGAGTATTTCCACAGACCTACGCGAATGAAGGCGCTATTGCGATTCTTGCGAAATTTGTGCATTTGAATATCGGCAATTCCCTGCATGGTAGCCGCGCCGAGAGAGACGCAGAGGAAAAGGATGCTTGCAACGTTGGCCGTCAGCCCCTCGCGGATGGCGTAAACGGCAGGCAGAATGCAGCCGTACACGACTAAAGTCGGGACCATGTGAATGCCCACGAAATTGATCACGGGATAGAAAACGCCCGTCTTTTCATGCAGCATGGTGTAGCGCCAGTCCTGATGCATGAGGTTGCCAAAGGTGTACCGATGGTCATGACTCTTTATGTGCTCCTTCACCGAAAATCGGTGATTTATTTTGTTTCCGGCTTTGACATCTGCGTCGCCAATCGCCGCTCTCGCACGGTCTGAAATGAGCCGCATATTCGGCAATACACGACGAAGAACAGAACACAGCAAAAAAGCGCTTGCAAAGTGAGATAAATCAGCGGCGTTGCAACACTCGCGCGAGGCAAAGAAAGCAGCGGTGTATAGCTATACAGGCTCAAAAAGTCCACGTAAACGGCCTTTGGCATGTCAAGCACAACAAGAACGTGAGGAAAAAACAATACCACGCTGACCGGTAAAAGCGTAAATATCTCTCGCTTGAGCAGT
>JAFTSR010000407.1 GCA_017467225.1 Clostridia bacterium
AGCACGAAACGAGTCTGCGGCATGGGAC
The DNA here is from genome assembly GCA_017467225.1 of Clostridia bacterium. Next base: position 29 of record JAFTSR010000407.1, read on the forward strand.
CCTCGGCAGCATCGACCAGCAAAATAACGCCGTTGACCATCTTGAGAATACGCTCGACCTCACCACCGAAGTCGGCGTGTCCGGGGGTATCAACAATGTTGATCTTGATGTCCTTATAAGTGACCGATGTGTTCTTGGCCAAAATGGTAATGCCGCGCTCGCGCTCCAGAGCATTGGAGTCCATAACACGGTCGGTGGTTGCCTGGTTTTCACGGTAAGCGCCGCCCTGCTTCAAAAGGCCGTCAACCAGCGTAGTCTTTCCGTGGTCAACGTGGGCAATAATGGCAACGTTTCTCAAATCTTCTCTGATCACAGTTTTATCTCCTTATCATTCACAATATATAGGCACACTACTAAACAATATATTATACCACATATTTCATCAAGAATAAATACGAAAAAAAACGGTTTTTCCCCTTATTTATTACATATTTTTGTGTTTTTTGTTAAAAAAAGCGTAAATCCACCCTCCTTGATTGACTTTTTCCCGAAAGTATGATATACTGATACGGTAAACATTCTGATACAGAGGAGCAATCATGCAGATAAAAGCCGCAATTTTTGATTTGGACGGAACGCTGGCCGACACCATTGAGGCCATCCGTGATGCCATCAATCTGACCATGAGGGAATACGGATATCCCGCGCACACCTATGCCGAGATCCGCGAATATATCGGCAACGGTGCCAAGAATCTGGTGCTGCGCAGTATGCCTGCCGAGGCCGCAGCCGACGCCGAGCAGCATGCCCGCGTTTTTCTGACCTACCAGGACAACTACGACCGCGGCCATCTTGCCACCGACCGTTGTTACGACGGTATCCCGGAGCTGATAAGTGCGCTACACGCCGCGGGTGTACGCTTGGCCGTGCTTTCCAACAAGCAGGATCGCCACGTGCAGGGACTGATCGCGCAGCTGTTCCCGAACGGTGAATTTTCGGTCGTCATGGGACAGATGGATCATCTTCCAAAAAAGCCCGACCCGACCGTACCGCTGATGATCGCCGAGCAGCTTGGCATCCTGCCGTCCGAATGCGCTTTCATTGGCGACAGCGAGGTAGATATCCGCACCGCCAAAAATGCCGGCATGCTTGCCATTGGCGTCAGCTGGGGATACCGCGACCGCGACCTGTTGTTGGCGGAGAATCCCGATGCCTTGGCCGATTCCCCAAAACAGCTCACCGAAATTCTACTGAAATAAAAGCGAGGTAACGAACATGCATTTTCTTCACACGCGCCTGACTTCTTCCCTTGAAAAAGGCTTTCTTGACCAGATGCCCGAGCAGTTTTCTCCTCTGACACGGGCAACCATGCTGAAAAATCAGCACTATTCCTTCCAGTTGATGTATCGCCTGGATAGCGATAACCACGCCTATCGCTTCTCGATTGAGGTCGAAAGTGAGCTCAAGCCCTATATTACCCTGCGCACGGTGGAGCAGGTTCCTGTGCTGATGCCCTGTTATCACGGCAAGGTAGATGACAACTATCTGCGCACCACGCCGGGGCTTTACCCCGACTTTTTGCAGCCGATCCACTACGACAACGCCATCTTTTTCGTGCGTGATCAGCTGCGCAGCATGTGGGTCAGCATTGACACCCACGGGCAGATGCCGGCCGGAGAGTATCCCATCACACTGATCATCAAAAGCCGCGAGGGCGAGGAGCTGCGCCGCGAGGTGTTGACCGTTGAAATTCTGAACGCCGAGCTGCCCGAGCACGGTCTGATCCTGACGCAATGGTTCCATTCGGATTGTCTGGCACACTACTACGGCTGTGATGTCTTCTCCGAGCGCCACTGGCAGATTGTTGAGAACTTTATGCGCACAGCTGCCGAGTACGGTCAGACCATGATCCTCACACCGATGTTCACGCCTCCCTTGGATACTGCGGTAGGCGGCGAGCGCCTGACGGTGCAGCTGGTCGGCGTCACTGTCGAGAACGGTGCATATACCTACGATTTTTCGCTGCTTGACCGCTATATGGACTTGGCACTCTCCTGCGGACTGAAATATTTTGAAATGTCGCATCTCTTCACGCAATGGGGGGCTGCACACGCGCCCAAGGTCATGGCGACGGTGGATGGCGAATACCGTCGCATCTTTGGCTGGGATACCGACGCTACAG